>CAMHBN010000027.1 GCA_946183385.1 uncultured Ruminococcus sp. | reverse complement strand
CTGTTCTTGTCCTTATGCTCCTTGTTCCAGTCAACAGCCGCTTGGAATATAGCCTTGTACTTATTGGCTTGGTCTTGGTCGGAGAACTCATTTCCCTTGCGGTTGACGTCGAGCTCTGTTATCTGAACGTCACAGCCGATGGAGAGGAAGCGCTTCATAGCCTTGACGTAGGCATCTGTGCCGCCGAAGCCCGTCGCAGTCGCAGATACGTGTGACTGCATTCCTATCGCATCGAGCAGACCTTTTTCGTAGAGCGGCTTGCAGAGGTTATAGATACCGTTCTGCTTGCCGTCCCAGTATTCGTTATAATCGTTATAGCAGAGAGTACATCCGTCGGGAGCATACTTCTTGGCTATCCTGAACGCCTTCTCAACGTAGTGGTTGTCCTTGTATATCTGTACCCATGCGGACTTTCCGCTCTCCTTCTTGTCGTCGCCGGGTTCACGGGCAGCGCCGTTTACATTGAACAGCCTGTCGGTATTGGCGATACACTCGTTCGCAACGTCGTAAGCGTAGAGGTCGAGGTTGGGATACTGCTCCTTTATAGCCTTGAACATTCCCGAAATATAGCTTTCGAGGCGCTTGTCCATAGTAGCCTCATCGACCCAGCCATTGTTGGCGTTGTAGTCCTTCTTGAAGAACCACGACGGAGTCTGGGCGTGCCATACGAAAGTATGACCGCGCATACCGATGTGGTGCTGCGAGCAGAAGTCCATGATAGCGGCAGCATTTTTCAGCGATACACCGACATTGTCGCCCTTGGACGTGGACTGCACGAGCGTATAGTCGGGCTTCATCTCGTTCGGGCAGGTGACGCTGTTGTACTCCTTCAGGAGCGCGGCGGTTATCTTTGAATCCTTGACAGTGGTGCCGTTGAGCGTGTTTCCGACGCGGAAATAGCCCGCAAATTCGTCCTTCAGACCCAGCGACGCGTCTGCGGCACAGACCGCATTCTCCGACCTTTTAGCCTTGACGGAAACGTCGTCGAAGATGAAGTCATTCGCTGAATCGGCAGTGATGATGAGCGTCATATCCTCGGCGCCTGCGGGAGCCTTATACTTTGCGGACATTTCCTTCCACTCGCCCGCCTTCGCTTTCGCAGAGGCAAGCTCCTTTCTTTGCTCCGCTCCGCCGCAGGTATAGCTCAGCGACAGGCGGAAAGTCTCGTCCGAATCGCTCTTCACCTTGACGCTGTAGTCGTAGCGCTCACCGCCGCTGAGATAGAATTTCTTGTCGGAGGCGGCGCCGTCATCGGGCGAGGTACGTCCTGTGACTCTCATGCCCTTTGTGGCTTCCGTACCGATACCGCTTTCGCTGTGAAGCTGTACAAAGTCGCCGTACTCATACCAGCCGCCGAAAGAATCCTCAAATGTGTTTGAGACTACCTCCTGCGCGGACGCCTGAAACGGAGGCAGCGGCATATAAGACATCATGCCTGCACCGCACACCAGCGCTGTCACAGCACTTGCGATTTTCCTTTTCATAATCAATTCCCCTTTGTATATTTATTTGGATTATATACAATCCCTAATCGCATTATACATTATACTACCGACATCGTCAACTCACAATGTGTGATTTTTTCGCACAAAATACGCATTTCGCCCCCCGCTTTTTTCCTTTATGCAAAATAAAAAGCAGCCCCGCATATATCCGTTTTTTACCGTGATATACACAGGGCTGCCAAAAGCGATTTCACCGACATTATTTTCCGCCGTATCCCGACTTTTCAAGCAGCTGCTTATTTCCCATATTCACAGTCCCGAACCCGTCAAGGGTGCAGACGACTTTTTCGCACCTTTTTATTATCGCCAGAGCTTTTTCCACGCTCTCGGGACTTATCGGCTCGAACGCCTTTTCCGTGACGAGCTCCGCCGCAAGAGCGCGTGCAATGGGGTATTCAACATCGTTTTCGTGTATCACACCTGCGGCAAACGGTATGCCCTGACGCTGCAAGCTGCGGTACACGGGTATACCCGTCCCGCCTCCGCCGATGACGAAGACCCGCGGCTCGCCGCTGACTTTCGACGCTTCAGCCATGCCGAAAAGCGGCTCGAAGGTACCGCTCGTGATGCCGTAGAGCTCGCTTATGTAGCTCCCGCTGAATATCTCCTCGGGCGTCCCGAGCCTGTCTGCGCGGTTGTCCCTTATGCAGAGCACACGGTCGGAGAAACGCTGCGCGAGGTCGAGCTCGTGGAGCGTCTGCACGACGGCGATATTTCTGCTCCGCGCGAGCTCTCTCAGTATGCCGAGCAGGCGGAGCTTGTTGTTGATATCGAGGAAGGAGGTCGGCTCGTCGAGGATCAGCACCTGCGGCTGCTGAGCGATAGCCCGCGCGAGCATTACCGTCTGACGCTGACCGTCACTGATAAAGCGGATATCGGTGTCGGCGAGGTGTGAAATGCCTGTCAGCTCCATAGCCTCGCGGACGATATCCCTGTCCTCGTCGGAGAGGATACCGAGCCTTCCCGTGTACGGATAGCGCCCAGTCGAGACGACGTCCTCACAGGTCATTTTTTCGGCAGTTATCCTGTCGGTGAAGCATATCGAAAGCGCCTTTGCGATGTCGCCGAGGCTCATGGCGGCGATGTCGTTTCCGTTCAGGGAAACCGTTCCCGCGATGAGCGGCAGCTGTGCGGCAATGCTCCTGAGCACTGTGGATTTTCCCGCGCCGTTGGGACCTATCAGCGTGAGTATCTCCCCCGCGCTGACCTCAAGCTCAAGCCCGCTCACGACGACCTTTTTCCCGTAGCCGACCGACAGCCCGCTTGCTTTAAGTATAACTCCGCTCATTCAGACACCTCTTTTCTGACCGCGTCGTCTGAGCATCGCGGCGATGACCACGGGAGCTCCGAAAACTGCTGTGACAGTGCTTATGCTGAGCTCAACGGGAGCAAACAGCATACGCGCGATTAGGTCGCAGACGAGGCAGAACACAGCTCCGCCGATGAACGAGGCAGGGATTATGACTATCGGCTTTACCGTGCCGAAAATGCTCTTGACGAGGTGCGGTACGGCAACTCCCACGAAGGATACAGGTCCCGCAAACGCCGTAACACAGGCGGAGAGCACGCTTGACAGCAGTATCAGCGCAAGGCGGAACAGCTTCAGGTTCACGCCCATATTCTGCGCATAGCTCTCGCCGAGCTGATACGCGCCCATCGGCTTCGAGAGCAGAAAAGCCGCCGCTACAGCCGCCGCTACGATGACAGCGATGACCGTCACGTCGTCCATGCTTATGCCCGAGAAGCTGCCCATCGACCAGTTGTGGAGGTTGACGATATTGGCGTCGTCGGCGAAGGTGACTGCAAGCTCCGTGACCGCCGAGCAGATATAGCCTATCATCACGCCCGCGATGATGAGCTGAGCCATATTCTTCACCTTGCCGGACAGCAGCAGAATAGCTCCCATGGATATGAGCGAGCCGACAAACGCCGCCCCGACCATAGCCGCCGAGCTGAGGAGTATGCCGCTCTGCATCGTGAGCATCATCGCGAGCGCGACCGTCAGCTTTGCGCCCGACGAGATACCGAGCACGTAGGGACCCGCGATGGGGTTGTTGAAGAAGCTTTGCAGAAGAAAGCCCGAAACGGAGAGTGCTCCTCCGAGGAGAGCCGCGGCGATGGTGCGCGGGAGGCGTATCTCCGCGATTATCGTATGCGCAGCACTGCCGCTGTCCCTGCCCGTAAGAGCTCCGAACACGTCGGAGAGCGCGATATCGGTGCTTCCGCAGACGAGCTCAAGCACCGCAAAAGCCGCGGTCAGCAGAGTGAGCGCGGCGAAGCATACCGTCCAGCGGACGGCTCTTTTTTTATTCATAGCGTCACCTCAGTCAAGCTTGCGGAGATATGTCAGCTCCGCGCCGTCGGCAGTGCCTGTAAAAACGGCGTTGAGGTCGCATATCATATCAGCCGCGCCCGTGGTCTGCTGGAACATATTCTGTCCCGTGCACCACACATCGCCGCTTTTGACGGCCTTGAAGTCGGCGAGCACGCCGCACTTCCCGACGAGCTCGTCAATGCTGCCGAGCTCACCGTCAATGGTGCTGTTGTAGATGAGGATATCGGCGTCACGCGCGATATCGTAGAAGGTCTCGGTTTGAATGTTCATCGTGGAGAGCGCGTTGTCGTCGATATTGAGGTCATCGGCGGTGAAGATGTACCGCCCGCCCGCGAGCTCTATCATCTTCGGGACATAGTCGTTCGGCTTGCGGATATTGAAATAGCCGCTCGACGTGATATAGAAGAAAGCGGCGGTCTTGCGCTCTCTGTCGGGGATATCAGCGACGGACAGCTCCCCGAACGCCTTAGTCTTGGCGTCGAACAGCTCCTCGGCGGCTTCGGTGTCGCCCGTGAGGAGCCCGTACAGCTTCATCCACTCCATTCGCCCGAGCGGGTGAGTCTCGTAGCTCGAACGCTCGACCATCACGGGAATGCCCAGTGCTTCGAGCTTTTCCCTGACCTCGGGAGTGTGGTATATCATCGTCGATTCGACCGCGAGCCCGCAGTTCTCGACGACGAGGTACTCGTAGTCGGGCGAGCTGTACTTTCCGATGTATTCGATGTCGCCCGCCTCGACTTTTTCACGTATGGCGGGCAGGCTCCAGCTTGCGGCGGTGGTGGAGGTCATCGCGACCTTATCGAGCTCCCCCAGACCGTCGAACAGATCCATAGCAGAGCTCGCGGCAACGTAGATGTTTCCGACGGGCTGCTTTATGACGGTCATTCCCGCACTGTCCGCGGGGACATCCACGTCCTCGGGCACAACGAGAAAGCTGTCCTCGCCGATGCTGACGACGGCACACCCGTCGGCGCGGTAGTCAACGCTGAACTGCTCGGCGTATCTGAGCTCCATGCTGCCGACAGCACCGAGCTCCGCGCCAGTCTGCTGCCTGCCGCAGCTTGTAACGAGCAGCAGAGCGGCGGTCAGCGGAAAAAGCTTCCTTATTCGCATTTCTTTATCGTCGCGGAATCGAAGCTGAGCGTGTAATCTATCATATGCGGCTCGCTCATCGCAGTAGTCTCAGCCTGAACGGGCATTCTGTAGTCGAAGCCCATAACTGGTATCTCGAAAACGGAGTGCCCGTCGGTGACAGTCGGGAGGAACACGCCGTCCTCGACTACCATCTGGTCGTACTTGTCACTGCTCCACACAATTTTAGCAGTCGCTTTGCCGTCCTTTATTGTGAGCGCCGCAGGAGACTCAACGGAAGCCTTGCCCGAGCCGCCCTCAAGCTTCACATCTGCGGTGTACTCGCCGTCCTCGATGCCGAGCGAAGAAACGGTTGCGTATCTCGCCTCTGCGAAAGCCTCATCGGGGAGCGAATCCGCGCGGAAAACGAGCGTGCGCCCGTACCACTCCTGCTTCTTTGCACTGAGAGCCGCGCACTGTATCTCCTTGTCGAGAGCCTCGACGGGCACAACGAACACGGACTGCTCCTCCTCGTTCACGGTGTAGCCGATACGCTCGCTCTCGGAAGCTGCTCCTGCCTCGTCCTCGGTGCCCATGAAGAGAGCGTCGTAGGACTTGCTCGCGATGATGATATCGGCAGTCATAGAGCCGCCGCTCACGTGGAGGATACAATCAGCTATCTTGAACATAGACGAGCTCGAATCCACGGAGATATGGTAGTCTCCCTCATTGAGTGCGTCCGCCGTGACAGCGGTCATTCCCTCATAGCCGACCTCATTCTGCGGAGCTGTCTCGTGCTCGGTCTGCACCTCCGTAGTCGGTTCTGTAGTCGGCTCGGTAGTTGCCTCTGATGTAGTTGCTGCGGCTGTCGTGGTCCGGACGGTGGTCTGCTCGGACGATGAGCTCTCGGCTCCGCACGATGTGAGAGCTAAAGCCGCGATAAGCGATACTGCGATGATAGTCTTTTTCATATTTTTCTCCTGTATAAAATTTGCGGGCGAACACTGTTCGCCCCTACATGGATAAACATAGCCGTTCTGTAGGGAACGCACATCGTGCGCCCGCTGATGATCTTCTTACTTGATTGAATCTATAGCCTTCTGAGCGTGCTCGACGTAGATCTTTCTGATCTCCTCGTTCTCGCCGAGACCTCTGAGGATGCACTGAACTTCAAAGCCCTCAGCCTCGAATACGGACTTCCATGAATCCTCGTCGTCGCCTGCCATATCGTTGTTTGCGTGGTCGCCCGCAACGACCATGAGCGGCTCAAGGACCACCTTCTCGTATCCGCCAGCCTTGACCTTTTCGAGAACGTCCTCAACAGAGGGAGTAGCCTCTACCGTGCCCACGAAGTAGTTCGTGTGACCGTCGGCAGTGAGGAGGTCCTGCATCTTTGCGTACACGCTGTTGGAGGCGTGCTCGGTACCGTGACCCATGAAGCAGATAGCGGTCTTGCCGTCGTCGTACTCCTTTGTCCAGTCAACGATAGCGTTCTCAACGCGCTTGAAGTCGTCGTCGCTGGTGAGGAGGGGCTCGCCGATGACAACCTTGTCAAAGGCATCGGAGTAGCTTGCCACCTTGCCTGAGAGCTCGTCGTACTCGATACCGTTCATAAGATGAGTGGGCTGAACAACGAGGTTCTTTACGCCGTTTTTGACAGCTCTGTCGAGAGCCTCATTGATGTCGTCGATGTGTATACCGTCGCGGCGCTCAACGTGGTCGATGATGATGTTTGCGGTAAAGCCGCGGCGAACGGAGTAGTCGGGGAATGCGTCCTCGAGCGACTGCTCGATAGCGCCGATAGTGAGACGGCGGCTGTCGTTGAAGCTCGTACCGAAGCTGAGCACGAGGAGCTCGTTATCGCCGATATCGTCCTGATTGCGGATGTTGTCGAGGGAGGCATCGCCTGTGTTGTAGTTCTCCTCCTCGTCCTCTTCCTCAGCCTCTGTCTCGGCTTCGGTAGTGGGCTCTGTGGTAATCACTTCGAGGGAAGCCTCTGTCGTAGTTGCGGCAGTAGTAGCTTCAGTTTTGCTCTCGGATGTGCTGTTTCCGCATGATGCGAATGAAGCTGTGATGCAAGCCAGTCCGAGCATTAATGCCATTGCTTTTTTCATAATGATCTTCCTTTCATAGAAAGGCATGACCGCATAACAAAAAAACCCTCCGCAAAGGCAGAAGGCATTGCAAACAGACCCTGCTGAGAGTCTGCTGACACAGTACGATCAATACCTCGTGACCCTGACCTTTCGGTCGTGTACCAACAAGACGGCAGGTTTCCTGACTTATGCATCATCGCGATATACCGCCTTCCCGATTCCTCAGTGGCACGAAAGTACAACGCTCCGCAATTACAGTGACGAGATCGTGCAGGAACTTCACCTGCTTCCCTTTTACCCTCCTGAAACAGCAAAGCTGTCGGAGGCACCGCTTGCCATTATTCGATTGTGTTCATGAACAAACAATATTATAGCAGAATAGTATATAAAATGCAAGTCCTATATGCATTTTATATGTTCGTAACAATCCGTCTTCACTTTTTGAAGCCTTTTTTGTTGTCAAGCATATAAAGCAGGGCATTGCATATCGCCGCCGCAACGTTGCTGCCGCCCTTGCGCCCTCTTGCGACTATGCACGGGACTCCGCTTGCGATAAGCATTTCCTTCGACTGCACGACATTCACGAAGCCGACAGGTGCGCCGATGACGAGCTCGGGGATGAAATCGCCCGAGGAGATGTGCTCACAGAGGCGCACAAGCGCAGTCGGAGCGTTGCCGACCGCGTATATGACAGGTCTGCCGATAGCAGCGGCTTTGTCCACGGAGGCGGTTGCCCGCGTGGTGCCGTTTTCCTTGGCGGAGCGTGCGATATCCTCGTCCGCCATAAAGCACATACACTCGCACCCGTGCCGCGCGAGCGCGGGCTTGTTTATGCCCGCCTTAGCCATATTCGTATCGGTGACGATGACAGCTCCCCCGTCGAGGACGGCGAGCGCCTTATCGATCACATTCTCCGAGAAATAGAGATTTTCCGCGTAGTCAAAATCGGCAGTCGTATGTATCGCACGAATGACCACGGGCTTGATGTCCGCGGGGATATCCGTTTCAAGCTCGCTCTCGATTATCTCGAAGCTCCGCCTTTCTATGTCGGCGGGAAGCACATATTCCAGATTCATACGCCCTCCTCAATTATTCGGTAAATCAGCTCCATATCGAGGCTTTTCCGCACCTCGTCAGCGAGCAGGTCGAGCTGCCTCTCCCTGTATTCCCGCCTGTCAACGGACTCGCCCGTGTAGGTCAGTCCCCTGCGCTTATACAGCTCTTTGACGAGCCTGCCCGCGACCTCCGCACTGTCGAATATCCCGTGCACGTAACAGCCCGCGGCATTCTTGCTGAAGCTTCCGCCGCAGGTGGTTAGCTCCGCGGGATCGCTGTTTGTCACGCCCATGTGGACTTCATATCCGTAAAACTCCGCACCCGACAGACACGAGAAAAAACCGCTTATGTCGCGAAATCTGCCGCTCACCTGCGACTGCCGCTTATCGGTACTGAACACAGTCTCGCACTCCAGCAGACCGAGTCCGCTTACGCTTCCGCCGCACTCACTGCCGTACGGATCGGAGATAATCCTTCCCATCATCTGATAGCCGCCGCAAATACCGAACACAGGTATACCCTCGCTGAAACTACGCTTCACAGCCTCCGCAAGTCCGCTCTCCGCGAGCCACTCCATGTCGGCAATAGTACTTTTCGTGCCGGGGAGAATTATCATATCGGGGTGTCCAAGCTCCCCCGCCCTCGCGACATACCTGACCGAAACGCCGCTATACTGGCGAAAAACGTCAAAGTCCGTGAAATTCGATATCTTCGGCAGACGTATCACAGCGATGTCGATGTCGCCGTCAGCGGACCTCGCGGACAGCTTTTCGGAGAGGCTGTCCTCGTCCTCAATGTCGCAGGCAACGTAGGGAACAACACCCGCGACAGGCTTTCCCGAGCGCTTTCCGAGGATGTCGATACCGTCGCGAAACAGCGATATATCGCCGCGAAACTTGTTCACGACAAGTCCCTTTATCATATCGCGCTCATGCTGTTCGAGCAGCTCGAGCGTACCGATGAGCTGCGCGAAAACTCCGCCGCGGTCGATGTCACCGACGAGCAGAACGGGCGATTTCACGAGCTCCGCAAGCCCCATATTCACAATGTCGTCGGCTTTGAGATTGAGCTCCACGGGACTTCCCGCGCCCTCTATCACGATGATGTCGTGGCTGTTTGCGAGCTCATTGTATGCGGACATAATATCGGGGACAAGCTCCTTTTTATGGCGGAAATAGTCCGCCGCGCGCATATTCCCGCGCACCTTTCCGTTGACGATGACCTGCGAGCCGACGTCGGTGGTGGGCTTGAGAAGTATCGGATTCATCAGCGCCGACGGCTCGATCCCCGCGGCTTCCGCCTGCAAAGCCTGCGCCCTTCCTATCTCCGCGCCGTCGGGAGTTATGAACGAGTTCAGCGCCATATTCTGCGATTTGAACGGCGCGACGGAATAACCGTCCTGCCTGAAAATCCTGCACAGTGC
Organism: uncultured Ruminococcus sp.; assembly: GCA_946183385.1. Classification (GTDB taxonomy): domain Bacteria; phylum Bacillota; class Clostridia; order Oscillospirales; family Ruminococcaceae; genus Ruminococcus. Next base: position 3,228 of record CAMHBN010000027.1, on the reverse strand, counting down.
CGCAGTCAGGAAGCTCTTTCCTACGTTTGACATCGTGCCTTGGAGCATTATATTCTTAGCCATTCACACACCTCCCGAGTGCCGAAATAAGGCGGATATTTTCATCGCGTGTCCGCACCGCAACACGGTAAAAGCCGTCGGTCAGACCGCTGAAATTTGAGCAGTCGCGGATAAGAATGCCCTCCGCGAGCATTTTTTCCGCAAGTCCCGCATCGCTTTTGAAGAGCAGGAAATTCGCGTCTGACGGGAAAACCTTCACGCCGAGCGCAGACATCTCCGCAGCAAGAAATCGCCGTTCCTCAGTGACGTAAGCCCTCGTTTCACAGACATATCCCTCCTCGGAAAGTGCAGCGATTCCTGCGGTCTGAGCAAGCGCGGAAACGCTCCAAAACTGCCCGCTTTTCTGTATCATTTCCACCGCTGACGAGCTGCCGCAAACCGCGTATCCAAGCCGAATCCCAGCCATTGCATACAGCTTGGTGAAGGCTTTGAGAATGATACATTTCTCGTTTATGAAGTTCGCAAGGGTGAACCTTTCACCTTCCTCAACGAAGCCGAGAAAGCACTCATCGCACACGAGGACCGTACCGTTTTCCGCACATTTCCGCGCGAGCTTCCCCAGCATTTTCGGAGCGATAAGCCGCCCTGTCGGATTATTCGGAGTGCAGACAAAGCACATATCGAAGCCGCCGTCGAGCTGCGCGAGAAAGCACTCGTCCATCGCGAATCCGCCATTCTCCGCAAGAATATGCTCGCACACCTCGCAGCCGACCTCCGCGAGAGCGCGGCTGTATTCGGCAAAAGTCGGCGCACAGACGAGCGCCTTTTTCGGCTTGAATGCGTGAACTATGCGGAAGATAAGGTCGTCCGCACCGTTGCCGCAGATGATGTTTTCGTAGCCCGTTTTCTCGTGCGCAGCGAGAGAATTTCTGAGCTCCGTGCAGTACGGGTCGGGGTATTTTTCAACATCCGCCAAACCTTCAAGAACAGCTTTTTTAACGCTCTCAGGTGTGCCAAGAGGATTGATATTCGCCGAAAAATCGAGGATATCCCGATACCGAAAAATGTTTCCGCCGTGCAGTTGAATCATAAAATTCCTCCAAAAATTGCGCACCTTGCGGCGGCTGAAATGATGAGCATTAATACCGACGTTCCGTACATCAGACGGTTCGCGCGGCGTATATCCGTGGTCTCTATCGGTCGGTCGTCATCGCCGATAAACGGCTTCTTATGGAGCTTTCCGAAGTACCACGCATCGCCCGCGAGCCGTACGTGCAGAGCTCCCGCGCAGGCAGATTCGGTCTGTGCAGAGTTCGGACTCGCGTGCTTGCGGCGGTCGCGTCTCCAGATACGAAATGCATTGCGCCCGTCGAGCCCTAAAATCGGCGCGGATACGACCATCAGCAGCGCAGTCAGACGCGACGGGATGTAATTCAGCACGTCGTCGAGCTTCGCCGCAAACCGCCCTATATCGGCGTATTTCTCGTCCCTGTAGCCTATCATCGAATCCATTGTGTTCACGGACTTATAAAAAAGCGCACCGACCGCGCCTCCGAGTCCCATATAGAAAAGCGGCGCAGTTACGCCGTCGGAGGCATTCTCTGCGACAGTCTCGACTGCGGCACGGATGATTCCGTCGCGGTCGAGGACAGCCGTATCGCGCCCGACTATCATCGAAACAGCCTTGCGTGCGGACTCGATATCGTCCGATTCGGCGGCGCTGCAGACCTTCATGCTCTCCTTGCACAAACACTTTGCCGCGAGCATATAGCAGCACAGCACAGTCTCGGCAGCAATGCCCAGAACGACGTGGATTCGGTAGCAAACAAGCAGCAGAGCGAGCGGCACGGCAGTCGATGCCGTGACAACAGTCAGCGCGAGCAGAAATCCGCCCAAGCGCAGGTTTTTCATACGCTTGCGGACGAGCTTTTCGAGCCCGCCGATAAGCCTTCCGATGAGCCTTATCGGGTGCGGGAGATCGTAAGGGTCGCCGATGATACAATCAAGCAGAAATCCCAGTATTACGGGAACTGCGGGCAAGAGGTGTTTCATATTTCCTCCGTTATTTCGAGCTTTTTGCCGTCCCATTCGCAGACATATCCGTGACCGTTTTTGCAGGCACAGTCGAAGTAATCCCTGTGCGGAACAGCGAATTTTTCGAGTATGGACATTATCGTACCGCCGTGGACAACGAACGCGAGAGAGCCGCAATGCCCGTATTTTCTGACGATTTTTTCAAAAGTTCCGACACAGCGCACACGGAAATCCGATGGAGCTTCACCGTTCGGAAATGGTAATTTTCCGCCGCTGTCGATCCATTTCTGATAATCGGCATTGTCGGATAATTCAATGTAATTCTTCCCTTCAAATTCTCCGAAGTCACATTCGCGGAGCTCATCGCAAAGCACGGATTCCTGTTCGGGGAAGACGAGCTCCGACGTCGCAGTACAGCGCTTCATCGGACTGCACACAATGACCTCGCAAGCAGGCAGCGAGAGCTTTTTCAGCTCGGCTATACCCTCGGGGCAGAGCGGCTCGTCAGTCCTTCCGATGTAGCGCTTTCGGAGGTTTCCCTCAGTCAGCCCGTGCCGCAAAAATAGTATTTTCATGACGTCACACCTTTGATAACAGTCGCAACTCCGCAAACCACCCGCACCACCGTTTCGGAAGCGGAAGCGATAATACAGCCGCAGCGCCCGACATTCTCGCGCCAGACGCGCTCGCTTTTTTCGAGCGGGACAATGCCGCAGCCGATCTCGTCGATGATTATGACGGAGCTTGGATTTACGCGGCAAAGCTCCTGCGTGAACGCGACACAATCATTGCCGAGCCGCTTCACCAGCACGTGGTAATTTTTGATGCAGCGAGCCGATTTTAGTTCTTCAAAAGAGCAGTTCCCGCCGTCGGCAATGTCATTTTCAGCAAGTCCGAATTTCCGCATAACATAGGCAATTTTCCCCTGATAAGCGCCGCCTGTTATCATGACCATAATGCAATTATCCTCCCCGAAAAAACTACTGCCGCGAGCATGAATATCTCGCAGATCTGCAGGAACCACCCGCACAGATCGCCCGTGATACCCTCGAAATCGCGGTACGAGGCATACCTGTGATACGCGAGCACGACCGCAGCAACGAGTACAGCCGAAACGCCCTGAACGGGCAATATCGCGACCATTCCCGCAGCGTTCCCTACGATGAAAACAGCCTCTATCGCGGCGGTTATCCA
>CAMHBN010000026.1 GCA_946183385.1 uncultured Ruminococcus sp. | reverse complement strand
ACTTCGGCTGGGACATCGTTGACGAATGGGCTAAGCAGGAGCCCGAAAAGAAGGCTCTTGTATGGCTCAGCCATGACAAAAAGGAACGCACCTTCACTTTCACGGATATTTCCAAGCTCTCAAATCAGACCTGCCACTACTTCCGCAGTCTGGGTCTCAAAAAGGGCGACGTTGTGCTTCTTATCCTCCGCCGCCGCTGGGAGTACTGGGTAATTGCCACCGCTCTCCATAAGCTGGGCGTAATTCTTATCCCCGGTAATCTTCTCTTTACCACACACGATATCGCTTACCGCGGCAATATGGCAGGTATCTCCGCCATCATCGCCTGCGATGACGAGTACATACGCGGTCAGATAGACGCAGCTGCTCCCCAGATAGAGACACTGCGCAAGAAGATCGCTGTTGCAGAGCCCCGTGAGGGCTGGGACTTCTTCGAGGACGAGATCGCCAAGTTCCCCGACACCTTTGAGCGTCCCACAGGCGATGAGGCTACCAAGGCCACCGATACCATGCTCATCTACTTCACATCGGGCTCGACAGGTATGCCCAAGATGGTCTGCCACAACTTCGCACACCCGCTCGGTCATATAGTTACCGCGAAATACTGGCATCAGGTTCAGGAGAACAAGCTGCATATGTCCATTTCCGATTCGGGCTGGGCTAAGTTCGGCTGGGGCAAGATATACGGACAGTGGATATGCGGCGCGATACAGTTCGCCTACGACTTCACAGGCAGATTCAACGCAAAGGATATACTTGAGGTCATCAGCCACTACAAGCTGACGACATTCTGCGCTCCGCCTACGATGTACCGCTTTATGCTTCAGGAGGATATGACGCAGTACGACCTCTCGTCGATACAGAATTTCTGCAATGCGGGCGAGCCGCTCAATCCCGAGGTATTCAACCGTATCTACGAGCTCACGGGCAAGAAGATGCGCGAGGGCTTCGGTCAGACAGAGGGCACAGTTCTCATCGCGAATTTCCCGTGGATAGACCCCAAGCCGGGCTCGACGGGCAAGCCCTCGCCGCTGTACAATATCCACCTCCTCCGTGCAGACGGCACAGAGTGCGACGACGGTGAAGAGGGAAGCATCATGGCTTGCGGCATCGACAAACAGCACCCGACAGGTCTGTTCTGCGGCTATTATAAAGATCCCGACCTCACAAAGGCTGTGCTCGGCGGCGAGAACTACGACACAGGCGACGTTGCATGGCGCGATTCCAAGGGCTACTACTGGTTTGTCGGTCGTAACGACGACGTTATCAAGTGCTCGGGCTACCGTATCGGACCCTTCGAGGTAGAGAGCGCTCTGCTCACTCACCCCGCTGTTGTCGAATCTGCTATCACAGGCGCTCCCGACCCGATACGCGGACAGGTGGTAAAGGCTACAGTCGTTCTTGCGAAGGGATATACTCCGTCTCCCGAGCTCACCAAGGAGCTTCAGGACCACGTAAAGAAGGAGACTGCTCCCTATAAGTACCCGCGTGTTATCGAGTACGTGGACGAGCTGCCCAAGACCCTCGGCGGCAAGATAAAGCGTGCGCAGATCCGTCACACCGACGAGGAAGCTGCTGCTAAATAAACGAAAAACCCCGTGAAGAGCGCCTTCACGGGGTCCTTTTATTCTGTGCAGAGTGCAGCCATTTCCTGTTCGAGCAGGCGGAATACCAGTGCTACGAGGTAGCCGTCGGCGGTGGCGTGGTTGAGACGTACCGTCACAGGCATAACGAGCCTGCCGTTTTCCTCACGGTATTTTCCCCAGTTGATTATCGGCAGGAAGTAGAGGTAGCCGTCGGGAAGCTCGATATTCAGCGAATCATAAGACAGCCACGAGATATACGACGCGTCGAACCAGTTCGGGTGGTTTGCGGCGTCAAGCTGATAGTCGCGGGTCTGCTTGGCACGTTCGATATCAGCGAGAGCTCCTGCGTAGAATGTCCTGTAGTCGGGGGAGTAGCACGTATAGACGGGCGTGCAGGTCTCGGTGTCGTCGTGGAAGATGTACTGCGTGGGATTTATCTCGTCGTAGCATATCAGCTCGTCGGTCTGCCATAGGTAGCCCATGCGGTAGTCCTCACGCGAGTTGAGCACCTTCGAGAGAACGTACAGGAAGTTGATGTAGAATTTTGTGCCTGTGCGGCGCGACCACTCGGCAAGCTCGGTGACGTCGAGACGGGCTGTCATCGAGACGGAGCATTTGCAGTCCTGCGTGAAATGGCGGTATACTCCCGCACGGTAGTATTTTTCCTTGTCTATGATACGGTAGTTCATAAGTTTCACCTCAAAAAACTAACGCTCCACTGAAAGTGAAGCGAGGAATCGTATAAGTTAGTATAAAAAAGTGCCTTTAGTTTATGTATAATTCGCGAAAGCAAACTTCCATTCCTACATAAAGTAAGCGAGCTTGCAAGCGACCGCGCGAACTGCCTGCGGGGGCTCCCCGCCGAGCGACAACGCGAATCGGGGTCGAGCGGACACCGCTCGTGGTACGCCTGACAGGAGTCGAACCTGCGCACATGGCGTCGGAGGCCACTGCTCTATCCACTGAGCTACAGGCGCATATTGTTAACATTTACTATTATATCAAAAACTCTTGAATTTTGCAAGTGTTTGTGGTATAATTTATAGAGAAATTTTTCGGGTGACGAAAAATAGGCTCAGAACCATTCGACGGAGGTGATAATTTGGAGGATTATATCTACGTGATAGTCGCGCAGACAGGTACAGGTCCCGCGAGATTTTTCAGGTTCATAACCAAAAAGCCGTTCAATCACGTTTCTCTTTCGGGAGATGTAACCCTTTCCGAGATGTACAGCTTCTGCCGTACCTACCGCCCCGTACCGCTTCCCGCGACTTTCAACAAGGAGATAGTCGGCAAAGGCACGCTCGGGCAGTTCGGATACATACCCTGCGAGATATACCGCATTCCTGTCACTAAGGAGCAGAAGGCGGAGTATAAACGCATTATCCGCCATTTTGTTGACAACCGCAACATCTACTCCTACAATATACTCGGACTTCTTGCCGTGTATATGAATATAGAGTGGAAGCGCAAGAAGAATTTTGTCTGTTCGCAGTTCGTGGCGTATACGCTTGACAAGATAGGCGTACCGCTCGAGAAGTCGTTCTGTCTGTATACTCCCGACGATTTCCGCAAGTTCCCCGGAGCTTCGCTGTATTACGCGGGCGAGCTGAACAGCTTCTACGACGACGTAATGTCGCGTCCGGAGAGTATATACCCGAGGACGTTCTCTTCCAATGCAAACTAATTTCTGTCCGATACCAGTGCGGCAAGCACCGCGGCGGCTCGGAGCTCGTCGGGTGTGAGCAGATATGCCGCAAGGGTGCCGCGGCTGTCCGCGAAATATCGCAGGCGGACGCTGTGTCCGAGGATATCGAGCTGTGCGGAGTCGCTCCCTACCGTGAGCCGTGCAGGAGCTATCTGCTCCTCGCTGAGCCTGTTGTGGGAGTTCGCGCAGGACAATAAAAACATTCGCAGACCGCAGGTCAGTACGACGTACATGAGTACGATACCGACTGCGGTCTTGTTTATTTTTCGGTTCATATCTGAGATTTATGTCTCCTTCACGGAATCGAGCAGGCGGCTGAGCGACTGCCCGATAAGTTGTCCGCTGTACTGTGCCTGGTCGAGGGTGTTGCAGTGCGAGCCGACCTCTATGAGCAGACTGCCTGTCGTGAGATCCTGATTGTAGTGGCGGTAGTCGAAGAGTATGGGGCGGGTGAGCCCCGCGTAGTCTGATTCGAGCTGCTGCTGGAGACAGCAGGCAAAGTGGAAATTCTTCATATAGTTGGGCATACCGAGGGTGCCGTCGTCGCAGCCCGAGATTATCATCACCTGAGCCGCCTCTCTGCCGTTGACATCAATGTATGGCTGAGCAGCAGTCCCGTCGCCCGATATGGCGTCACGGTGGATATCGAGCGCCACCTTTATGCTCGGGTACTGCTCGAGAATGGGGAGTATCGTCTCGCGGCTGCGGGAATAGGAGCCGTTATACGAGGGATAGTCGTGGATATCCGTCGCGTGTATCACGCTGTAGCCCGCCGCTTCGAGCTCTGCCTGTATCGCGTTGCCGACCATTACCATATTCTTGGTGTCATCGGTGGTGCGGTAGTTGAAGTCGGCGTCGTACTTGTCGCGGACACAGGGCTCGAAGCTCTCGGTCGTGTGGGTATGGTAGATGAGTACCTGCGGCTCGTCGGTGTCGGAGACGGTGAAGTTCGGCAGACAGCGGCTCTCCGCGATGAGGGTATCGTTCGGGAGCTCGGTCTTGTTGTTGATCTGTCCGCCGTTCGGGAGGTCGAAGAAGGTCGTCCCGCTGTATTTGCCGTAGGTCGTGCGGATTATGTCTCCGCCCTCGGTGTAGTCGGATAAGCTCGGATACGGCTTAGGACCAGCATTCCGCGAGACCATGTCCAGCGGGCTTATCAGCTTTACCAGTGTATCCTCCTGCTCGTCCGCGAGCCCGTAGCCCTCCGAGAGCGTGATACTGCTTTGCAGCAGCGACGCGTCGGCTTTCTTGTCCGTGAAGCTCCGCGTAATGACCTTATTGTCAGCTTCCTCTGACCTGACCACGCGGAGACTGCCGACGCTCATGATTGCGTCCCTTACCTCGGGCAGCACCTTCACGGAGACTGCCGCCGTCAGCGGGAGCGACAGCAGCAGTACGAGCCTTGCCGCAGACGCTATCTTCCTGCGTTTCATTCTGTATCTGATTATCTTCATCCTCTCACCTCTGCCGATGAGCCGCGCTCATCAATAGTATTTCCATTAATCATATCTTATGCGCACCCGCTGAAAAAAATAACCGCGTCCGCAGGAATGAACGCGATTCGTGGCGAATAAGATATTGCGAGGTGATGACTTATGTACAGGTCTTACAGCTTATCGAGGTTCTTGTGGCTGCTGCTCGCGGATGCGGTGGTATTCGCACTCTGCGGAGCGTTTTTCTTCGTGGGACGCTTCCTCTTCACGTCCGCCGACAGTCAGCCCGAGGAGCCTGTAAGGCTTCCCGTGGTGATGTACCACAGCATATACGGTGACACGCCGTCGGAGTACGTGGTGACGCCGACTCAGCTTGAAAACGACCTCCGATGGCTGAGCAGGAACGGCTACAGTTCTGTGACGGCGGAGCAGGTCATCGAGTACACCGAGGGCAGGGGAGGTCTGCCGCTCAAGCCTGTGATGATAACCCTTGATGACGGCTACTACAATAATCTGGCGTATCTTCTGCCGCTGCTGGAAAAGTATGATATGACGGCGGTGATATCGGTCGTGGGCACGTACACCGACAATGACGCCGCCCGCGACCCGCATACCCCGTGCTACTCGTATCTGACGTGGGAGGATATAACGCTGCTCGCGGGCTCGGGGCGGGTGGAGTTCGGCAACCACACCTACGATATGCACTCGCTCTACAGCGGACGCATGGGCTGTAAGCGGAAAAGCGGCGAGTCCGAGGAGGACTACCGACAGGCGCTCGGCGAGGACATATCCCGTCTGCAGGACGAGTTTGCGGCGAATGTAGGGATAGCTCCCCGCGTGTTCACCTACCCGTTCGGAGCGGTCAGCCGCGAGAGCTTGCCCGTCATACGCGAGAACGGCTTCCTTATGACGCTGACCTGCCGCGAGCGTCCGAACTTCATCACCCGCGATCCCGCCTGCCTCTACGGTATAGGTCGCTACAACCGCAGCGGGCTGCTCTCCACGGAGGAGTATATGCGGAAGATATCCGAGGAATAAAAATCGCAGGGCATAAGCCCTGCGATATCTGCTATATGGTTATAGGATTTTCGCCGTAGTTTGCGGGACGTGTGGTCGTTTCCGCTTTGCTCTCGCTGTTGCTGCTGCCGGAGTGGCTGCTTTCGTTGCTGTTCGAAGGATAGAGCGTCCTTTTGTAATACGGTATCATATAATCGCCGTAGAATGCGTCGAAGTCGTCATATCCCATCGACTTCCACACATTGTCATACTTGGGATCCTTGTACTTCTCAAAGTCCTCAGGCACTTCGCCTGTTCTGTCGTAGTCGTCGATATACTCCTGAGCGTTCACGGCGAACTTCGCCATATCCTTGTAATACACGGTGTTGACGCAGATAAGCGAGAATAATAGCGGGAGTATCAGCAGCGCCGAAATGATGATGCCTGTTATCGCGAAGCCCTTGCCGCCTCTGTGTGATATAAGAGAAAATATACCTGTACACAGTGCAATTACCATCATCAGCAAAAGGAATAAGATATAAGCGCTGGCAGCAGAGGGATATGGTAAAAGGCAGCAGCAAAAAACAGTGAGGAATATCGGCAGCAGGCTGAGTACAAACGAGGTTATCGCCAAGCCGCGCTGCTTCGGCTGCTTTTCGGGCAGTCTGTAGTAGTTGTCTCCGCCTGTCTGCGGTTGCTGTGGGTACATATCAATATCCTCCCGTGTCTGATGTTTCTTTAAACAGGCTCAGCAGTAATGCTAATCCTGAGTGTCCTGCACAGGATATTAAAAATGTGAACAGGAGCACTACAACAATGGTCGGAATGAAACGGTCAACGTGGGATGTATCGTCTCCATTGCATTTTTTGGCTTTACTCATTACACTAAGAGCGAGTATTATGCATACAGGCAACATCAGAAAAGAAGTCAGAAAGCTTGCTGCGAGACCTATCACAATGAGAATTGTGAATATTTTGGTTGCTTTTTGCATCGCGGGTGTTTGCGTCGGAGTCTCCGCGGGGCGGTCGTAGGTCCTGCCGTTGAATATTGTAGACTGCACGGGACGCTCCTGTCTCGGAGCGGCGGCAGGTCTGTACTGCTGCATAGTGGGCTTCGGATAGGGCGAGGTATTCCTCGGTGAAGCCTGCTGAGCGGGCTTGGGGTAGGAGCTTGTCCTCGGAGCAGAATTATACGCTGAGGACGCCTGTCTGTCCGCTGCTTCGTGGAAGGACTGTCCCTCGTCGCAGAGGTGTCCCGCGTGGTAATTACCACGCCTTTTTTCGTCCTTTATGTCGTCAACAACGTCGTAGTCCATCTCGTCAATGACATTGCTGGACGACTCGTCTATCATTTCTCTGTTGCCGAACATACCGTTTCACATCCTTTCGGTAGCTGTCAGAAGTTTGTTTCCCATGTCCAGCTGCGTATTTCGAGCTCGTCGAGGTTGTACGGGGTCTTCTGGTATACGCAGTAGTTGAGCCAGTTCGAGAACATCAGATTCGCCGTGCATCTCCACGAGAAGAGGGGAGTCTGAGTGGGGTCGTCATTCGGGAAATAGTTGTACGGGAGCTGTATATCCAGCCCCTTGTCCTTGTCGCGGAAGTATTCCGCGGCGATGGTGTCGCGGTCGTACTCCGAGTGACCTGTGATGAAATACTGTCTGCCGTTCTTGTTGGCGACTATGTGTACGCCCGACATCTCGGACGAGGTCAGTATCTCGAGCTGCTCGATCTTTTCGATGTCCTCGCGGCGGACTTCCGTATTGCGGCTGTGGGGCACGTAGAATATGTCGTCGAAGCCGCGCAGGAGCTGGCGGTTCTCGATCTCTACCCTGTGCGGGAATATACCGAACATCTTCTGCTCGAGCGGGTACTTCGGCACGCCGAAGTGGTAGTAAAGTCCTGCCTGAGCCGCCCAGCATATATACAGGGTGGAGAATACGTGGGTCTTCGACCACTCGAAAATCGTGGTTATCTCGTCCCAGTAGTCCACCTGCTCGTATTCGAGGAGCTCCACGGGAGCGCCCGTGACTATCATTCCGTCGTAGCGGTCGTTCTTTATCTCGTCGAAGGTCTTGTAGAAGGCTTCGAGGTGGTGGTGCGAGGTGTTCCGCGACACGTGCGACGCCATCTGGAGCAGGTCGATGTCCACCTGCAGCGGGGTGTTACTCAGCAGTCGCAGGAGCTGGCACTCAGTCTCTATTTTCTTGGGCATAATGTTGAGGATTATGACCTTGAGCGGACGGATGTCCTGATGCTCGGCTCTCTCCTTCGACATTACGAATATGTTTTCTGCTCCGAGCGTTCTGAATGCGGGGAGCTCGGACGATATGCGAATCGGCATTATGACCGTTCCTTTCTTTTGTGGGGATTATTTGCTTTTGCAGTGCTCGCAGGCGTTGAGGAAGCCGTCGATGTCCTTGCAGACTCGGCTTCCCTCCGCGAGAAAGCGGAGCTTCACGAGGGGGACAAGCTTCGCCGCGTCGGGGAGCTCGAACATCATCGTTTCAATGCCCTTCATAGCGCTTTTGAGCATTACCGAGCGTACGAGACCGTCGCATAGCATGAGGTCGCCGCCGTCGTTGTAGTCGTACACGACGGTGCGCTCGGCTTCGTAGGCGTAAGCGATGAAGCCGATGACCTTGTCGCCGTCGAGAGCCTCGGTTATGTGTACATTATTGATGCCCGCGGCGGCTATGATGTGCTCATAGCCCGCGGAGTCGAATCTTTCCTGTATTTCGAGCATATCAGTTCACCTTGCCGATAGCCGTCCTCAGCGCACGGAGCTCCTCTGCTGTGAGCTCGCGCCAAGCGCCGGGCTTGAGCATACCGAGCTTCACGGGACCGATACTTATGCGGCGAAGTCTCGCCACCTCGAGCCCAACCGCCTCGCACATCCTGCGTATCTGGCGGTTTCTGCCCTCTTTTATAGTGATGAGCAGAACAACTCTGCCCTGTTCCTTTTCCTTTACGACAACATTTGCGGGGAGGGTCTTTCTGCCCTCAATTTCCACGCCCTCTGAGAGCTGCACGAGCTGGTCGTCGTTTATATCGGGGCGCACCGTTACTCTGTACGTCTTCGAGACGTGTCTGCTCGGGTGCATAATGCTGTTGGCGAAGTCGCCGTCGTTTGTGAACAGCAGCAGACCCTCGGAGTTGCGGTCGAGCCTGCCTATGGGGTACACGCGCTCCTCGACGCCGTCGAGCAGGTCCATTACGCAGCGGCGGTCGAGCTCGTCGGAGACGGTCGTAACGTAGCCGCGCGGCTTGTTCATCATTATGTAGAGCAGATTCTTCCTGCGCGGCATATAGATGCGCTCGCCGTCGATGGTGATGATATCGCTGAATCCGCATTTGTCGCCGAGCTTCACGGGGTGACCGTTGAGCTTTACCTTTCCGCGCGATATGAGCTCCTCAGCCTTGCGGCGCGAGCAGTAGCCGCTGTCGGCTATCATTTTCTGAATCCTTATCTTTTCCACATTATCTCCTCTTTCACTTCTTAGAAAAAAGACCGCTGAACAGCTTCTTTTTGTGTCTGACCTCTGCGCTCTTGTACTCGGCGGATTCCGCCGCGCAGAGAGGTATCCGCCTTATCTCGCGTCCGCCGAAGCCGATACTCAGCTCGGCGAGCTCGTCGCCCGCTTTCACAGGCGCGTACACGAAAGGCGCAGATATGACGGTGTATGTGAGTTCGTCAGCACCCGCGCCGAGCACCGTTACGGGCTCGGGCGGAGCATCAGCACGAACGTGTATGCTCTCTTTATCGCTCCCTGCGAGCGGGAGCTCTATATCCTGCGGTATATCGGGCTCGACCGTATGCACCTGCCCGAAGGCGTAGTCGTACATAGCTATGTGGTCGTTCCAGTCGTTGCGGTCGTTGAGCGTCACGCAGACGAGGTTCTTGCCGCCGCGTTCGCAGGCGGAAATGAGACAGCGTCCCGCCTCGTCGGTGAAGCCCGTCTTTACGCCGTAGGTGCCGCTGTACATCGACAGCAGCTTGTTCGTATTGCGCAGCCACCGCGTGTATGGTGGGTTGCCGAATTCGACCTTAATGCTGTCGGATGAGCATATATCGCGGAAAACGCGGTTTCTCAGCGCCGCAGACGCCAGCAGAGCCATATCGTAGGCGGACGAGCCGTGTCCCACGCCTTCAAGTCCCGACGGCGTGACGAAATACGTCTTGCTGAGCCCGAGCTCCTGTGCGCGGGCGTTCATCAGCTCCGCGAACTTCTCATTGCTCCCCGCGATACGGACAGCCGTAGCATTTGCGGCGTCATTGCCCGAAGGCAGCAGCATACCGCAGCAGAGCGCGTACTTCGTGACGATGTCGCCCTCCTGCAAGCCCATAGACGAGCCCTCGACGTGTATCGCGTCGCTGTCAACGACGAACGGAGAGTAGAGGTCGCCGCTCTCGATACAGAGCAGGGTAGTCATTATCTTGGTAGTGCTCGCCATGGGGAGCTTCTCGCCGCTGTTGAGCGAGTACACAACCTCGCCCGTGTCGGCGGATATGACTACCGCCGCCTTTGCCGCGACCTCGGGAGCTTCCTCCGCGTGAGCAACAGGAAAATGCAGTCCCGCTGTCAGCAGGACCGCAGAAAAAACGGATATGACCCTTTTCATACGCATACCTCCGCAGTACATAGTTAACCTGCTCTATAGATATGCGGAAAACCGGGGAGATATACTCAGTCGCTGATGGTTATCTCGCCGTCCTCGTCGCCGTCGCCCTTTTTCTTGGCGAGGAAGTCCTGTACCTTCTCGATAATGGAGGGAACGGAGTTGATAGCGCTCGAAATGGGGTCGTTTGTAGTCTCCATGCCTATCATCTTAGCCTCACCGTTCGGCGAGATAACGAGGAAGCCCTCGGGCTTGATGCTCACGCCTGCGCCCGCACCGCCGCCGAAGAGGTCCTTGTCGTACTTAGAGGGCAGGTCCGAGCCGCCCGAAGCGAAGCCGTAGGATATCTTTGAAACGGGTATGATGGTCGTACCGTCAGCGAGAGCGAGAGGCTCGCCGATAATGGAGTTGACGTCAGCCATCTCTCTTATCTTGTCGATAGAGATACCGAGTATTTCGTGAACGGGTGTCTTCTTGTTTTCCATAGTAATTCCTCATTTCTGCCTTGCGGCTTGTTTTCTCAGTTTACGGTCCTGTAAGAGACCTGGTATAAAGAATCTGAAAAGATATGTTATCAGGAGTCCTACTCCTGCAGCAACAGCTGTTATCGGGCGGAACTTTATCTTTGCCGCCGCGTCCCAACGCGGCTTATCGACCGCAAAGCCCGCGTTGATGTCGATAGTTTTGAGCTTTACATTGAAGAGCACGCTCAGCCACGCAATGACGTTGTACAGCGCACCGCTTATCCTGCCGTAGTTGAGAGCGCATTTGTAGGCGTCCTCGTTGGCGATGATGAAGTCGATGTACAGCTCGTAGAGCTTCACGCCCTTGAAAATTATCAGTATCGGGCGGTCGGCGGCTCGGATGATATCGAGCACGAAGTCCACCTTTTCAATGAGCGTTTTTGGCGGCTTGTCCTTTTTCTTCTTCTTTTTCTTGGAGCTCTCCTCCTCCGCGAACGGCTCGTCGATGTCGTCGAAGCTGTCATCCATTGGCGCAGTATCGACCACCTCGGGCTTGACCTCCTCAAGCGGCTGAGGCGGCTTTTCCTCTGCGGGAGCAGTCACGCTCTCGGCTGGTGGCTCACTCACCGTTTCGGCGGGCAGAGGCTCGTATGGCTCGGGAGCGTCCGCGGCATTTGCGGCTTCCTCCTTGGCTTTTTTCTTCTCGTCGCGCTTCTTCTTCCATTTCAGTACCAGAGATACAAGACCCTTCTTGTCGGAATTGTACAGCAGAATCAGCGAATAATGTGCGCTGTAGGTGAGCTTGCCGTCGATGTAGCTGACCGCTCCCCGTATCGGCAGGCACAGTATCAGCACGATAATGCCCAGAACGGCAAGAAGTATCCACAGCAGAATTTTCAGTACGATCATTCCTGCCGCTCCTTTCGGTTGATTTACTCGGTAAGCCCTACCGATTCCTCCTCCTCATCGGGAGTATCGTCGGACACCTCGGGAGCCTCCTGCGGCTCCTCATTAACGCTTCCGCTGAAATCGAGCGGGAGCTGGTCGTCATCGAGCGGGTCGCCCGTTCTGCCTCCTATCGGCGGGAGCTCATCAATGGAGCTGAGCCCGAATGTGCGCAGAAAAACGGGAGTAGTCCTGTATACGATAGGCTTTCCCGGGACGTCAAGACGTCCTGCCTCCTCGACGAGCCCCTTCTCCACGAGGTTGTTGACGACGGACGAGCTGTCCACACCTCTGACATTTTCAACGAAGCTCTTCGACACAGGCTGATTGTAGGCGATAATGGTCAGCGCCTCCATAGCCGCATTCGAGAGCGGGGTGTTCTTCTTTGTTTCGAGCACGGCGCGTATATTCGGCGCGTACTCCTCGCGGGTGCACATCTGATAGCTGCTGTCGAGCTTTTTTATGCAGATACCGCTGCCGCAGTCGTCGTAGCGCTCGTTCAGCAGCCTTATCATCGGCGGGAGCGCTCCCACGTCGATACCGCTTGCCTGAGAAAGACGGTAGAGCTCTACAGGTTCGCCGCTTGCGAAGAGGATAGCCTCTACTGCGCCGAGTTTCTCTTTGATCTCCATTTTTTGCGCCCCTCTCTTTCCATTTCGCCCTTGAAGAAGATGATAGTGTTGTCCTCGCTGATGGTGATACGCCCGAAGCGCGTCAGCTCAAGCACTGCGAGGAAGGTCGCCACACGCGCCGAGCGGTCGGTCACGCCTTCATAGAGCTTGTCCATATATACCTCGCCTGTTTCGTAGAGCTCGCGCAGGATATGCACGACCTTCGTGAGCACAGGCACTATTTTTCGCTTTACTACAGAATTTATCTTGCTCTCGATATGCATTTTCTGCGTATCGGGACGCATTTTCTTGTTCGATATCGCGGAGTACGCCTGCACGAGCCTCTCGGGCTCATGGACGAGCGTATAGGTCATATCCGCCTCTATCTCCATCGGCTCGCGCACGAAGATGTCGCTGCCGACGTTGCGCTCCGCGAGAGCCCTTGCGGCTTCCTTGCAGAGCGACAGCTCAATGAGAGCACCCTCGAGCTCCTTCTTCATCTGCTCGGCTTCCTCGGGCTGAGGCAGGAGCGCAGCCGTCTTGATGTAGACGAGCCTTGCCGCCATTTCGAGGAATTCGCCTGCGAGCTCGAGGTCCTGCTTGTGGCACTCCTCAATAAAGAGGAGGTACTGCTCAAGCAGCTTTGATATCTCGATGTCGCAGATGTTGAGCTTGTGCTTGGTTATCAGTGCGAGCAGGACGTCCAGCGGACCCTCGTAGACGTCGAGCTTGTAGTTTATCGTCTCCATCAGTAGCCCCACCTGAGCTTCGGTATCCACTTGACGCAGTCCCACAGCAGGTCACCGACGAAGGAACGCGCGTAGTAAAGCGGATTCAGCCGCGAGGGAAGGTAGCTTATGCCAATGAGAGTGATATTGATCGAAGTAAGGTGGATGAGTTTATTTGG
>CAMHBN010000025.1 GCA_946183385.1 uncultured Ruminococcus sp. | reverse complement strand
CTGCACTGAGATACGGCGCTGTGCCGCTGAATACTGCCGACATCGAAAGCAGCATCGCGCTGCTTACTGCGCCCGACAGCAGGCGCGTCATTTTCCCTTTTAATGACATTTGATTACCTCCCAATATTTTTGGCATTGATTGATGGATTGACGGACATATCTTCATCATACACATTATACAACTTATGAACAAATTGTTAAACCCACTTTTTTGGCGAACAGTGGACATTTTGGGGATAAAATCGAAAAAATCGGACTCTCCCGAACAGCCTCGCCCGCAGCGGGGCAGGAGCATCACCGCTCAAGCAGGTCGCAGATACCGTCCTCGGAGAGCACGCCGCGTTTCAGCTCCTTCGGGAGGAGCCCCGCCTCGTCAGCGGCAAAGTCGCGCTTCCATGCGGGGCTGCCGTAATAGTCCGACAGCTGTCCGAGCAGCTCTTCCGAGCCGTCCGCAGCCTGCTGCATGATGTCCTCGTAACGGGTGATACGCTTTATCTGCTCCCGAACAGATTCGGGAGTTGACGGCAGTACCTTTTCAAATGCGAACATATCGAAAAGCTCGCCGTCGGTATCTTTGGGGTCACAGAAATGCTCATTGTAGTATGCAACGATATGGAAGCCGCAGCGGTTGACGTAGAAATGGACATTGCGCTTCTCGAAGTATGGCGTGACCGTCTCCCATACCGTCACTTCGGGGTGCATCTCCTCGACGGCACACCACGCTGCATAGCCGATACCCTTGCTGTGAACAGCGGGCGACACAAAAAGCAGCTCCAGTTCGCCGTGGTCGTATTCTGTTTTCAGCACGACTCCGCCGACAGCTTTGCCGCCCTGTACTATGCGGTAAGCCTCCCCTTCGTCAATGGCGCGGGATATCGTTTCGTGCGAAATTATCTCACCGTCTTCCTCAAAGTGGTCGTCGCGCTGACCGAACTCTTCCAGCGCGCCGTAATTGAACGCGTCCTGATTGTCCCTGATGAAGCGTTCGCGGTCGGAAGCCTCCAGCGGGACGAGCTGCACTTTCGTTATCCTGACGTTTTCTGATGCTGATTTTTCACACATGATCCCTGAACCTCGCTGTTCGTTCATTAGTTGAAGCTGATGCCGTTTTTATGAGCAATGCGTATTTATTATACCACGAAACGGCGGTGAAGTTAAATTCAGCCCATAAAAAAGTCGGGCAGAGCGCGGGAGCTCCGTCCGACTTTGTTTCGGTTTATAGCTGCTTTTCCATTCTTATGCAGTCGAAGGTGTCGCCGTGGATGATACTGCTGTCGGTGACGGTGTAGCCGAGCTTTCCGTAGAAGTCCGTCGCGGTGTCGCGGCTCTCGACCACGGCTGTGGTATATCCGAGCTCGCGCAGCCAGTCCTCGGCTTCCGTGACGACCTTCTCCCCGAGCCCCTTTCCGCGGTATTCGGGCAGCACGACTACCCTCCCTATCATTGCGGAAGCAGCGTCTATCGGGTAGAAACGCGCAGTCGCGATGGGGAAATCGTCGTCGAGCAGAACTATGTACTTCGTATCGGGCGTGTCGTGCTCGTCGAACTCGCGGCGCAGAGTGATATTGTGCTGCTTTGCCATGCCCTGTATGCGGACGTAGTAGGCTCCCGCCTGCTGCCACGTTTCGGTCGCTCTCATAACTGTTATGTTCATTGCCGTTTCCCGCTCCTGATAAAGTCTATCAGTGCCTCGACGTCGTCGAAGTCGTCGTAGTCGCCGATAATGCCCTCGCGATGGTATACAATCCCCGCCTTTTCGTTGCGCTCGAGGCAGTCGAGGAGCTCCTCAACACCGTATCTGCGGGCAAATTCCGTGAACGCCAGCGCCTTTATCTTGCTGCCGAACAGCCCCTTCCTGCAATCGCTCTCGCCGCATTCATAGCAGCTCGCTATGCCCTTTTCAATGCAGCACTTCCTGTTTTCGCACCATTCTGCGTCCTTGCACCAGTCCAGCTCGAGGAAGCCGTCCTGTCCGCAGCCCTTGCATTTTACGTTCTCCGAGCACAGACAGCAGGCAAGTCCGCAGCGTGCTATTCCCAATTCGCGTTTCATAACGCCCACTCCGCTTACGCTCACAGCGACTTTCCGAGCTCATAAGCCTGTTTCGGATAATCGGTGCATCTTATCGCTTCCGCTGTCATACAGTTTACGCCGACCACTGTGCCTGCGATATCCCATTCAAGATATTTCGTCATACCCTTGAATGATGCAAGTGCACCCCTTGCTGTTTCGGCGTTATTGTCAGCCATCGCGACCATGAGCACAGCCTTCCTGCCGCCGTGCAGAACAGCGTCGTTGGCGTAGAATCGGTCGATAACAGCCTTTAGCTGCGCGTTGATATCATAGTAGTAAATAGGCGATACCAATACAACGGCATCGGCTTCTATCAGGTGCGGATTGAGCTCCTGCATATCGTCCTTGAATACGCAGACAGGCGACTCGCCATGACATTTCTCGCAGGCGATACACGGATGTACATCCTTGCTTGCCGCATCAAAGC
The DNA here is from genome assembly GCA_946183385.1 of uncultured Ruminococcus sp. Classification (GTDB taxonomy): domain Bacteria; phylum Bacillota; class Clostridia; order Oscillospirales; family Ruminococcaceae; genus Ruminococcus. The sequence goes on along the minus strand of CAMHBN010000025.1, from coordinate 10,953 downwards.
GGAATATCTCGTGACCTGCTTCTTCCGCTCCCTTGATGAACTGCTCGGTCAGATATGCCGTCGTTCCGTTCTTGTGAGCGCTTCCTGTTATGATCACTACCTTCATATTTTACCTCCTGTTTTCATCTCCGTACCGTTTATTCTTAGTCAGACAGGTCGGATACGTCAATTCCGCCTTCATTGCAGAGCTTTCGGCACCCTTTGTTTTTACTAAATTGTATCACATTCCGCACAATTAATCAATAGCTCCCACTGCAAAAATAATGGCAGATCCCATAATACGTGACTTTTGTCATACAATTGGTGAGAGTTGTAACCTTTACAGTTTGAAGTGATGATGATATAATGGGAGCAATCAAGGACGGCTGGCTGATGCGGTACTAATGATTGCCAAAACAAAATCCGCTTAGAAGTCTGTTCTAAGCGGGTTAATTCTGTAAAAAGCTTGATACGGTATGGAACGCGGAAAAAAATTCGCGGCTCAGAACAACTGAACCGCGAACTGCGCGCGCACGCTTGGCGCTGGAGCTGGAAACGTGACTTGAACACGCGACCTGCGCATTACGAATGCGCTGCTCTACCAACTGAGCTATTCCAGCATTAATTATTAAATTTTTTTAAGGCTCTGCACGGCTGTCTCTTTAAAATTACTCTGCGACCTGCGTATATACGGTCGTTCGCTCAGCAAATGCGCTGCTTTATCGGGTCAACAGTAATATTATACACCATTGCGGGAGACTTGTCAAGCATTTTCTTTTAACATCATTCTCCCGACAATCTGCGAAATCGGCTAAAGGGTCGGCGTTTGAGGACGGAATTTTGTAAAAAACTGCTATTTTGCGAAATTTTGATGAAAAATATATTTTTCCACTTTATTTTTATGCGGGATTGTAGTATAATTATTGTGACTACGTAAAAAGACGGAAGCATATCTCCCGCGGGCGGAGAAATACTATTTCGAGGTAAAATCATGGCGAATAAGCTCTCACTCGGTATCGACGTCGGCTCGACCACCGTAAAGACCGTCATCATCGACTCCGACGGCAATATACTATACTCCAAATACCAGCGACATCTCTCGAGGGTCAAGGAGACAGTCACCGACCAGCTCAAGCTGATACAGGCGGACTACCCCGACGAGGAATTCACTGTATGCATAACGGGCTCGGCAGGTCTCGGACTTGCCAATTCTGCGGAGATACCCTTCGTGCAGGAGGTCCATGCCGCATTCCTTGCGGTCAAGAACAAGCAGCCCGACGCTGATGCTGTCATTGAGCTCGGCGGCGAGGACGCCAAGATAATCTTCCTCACGGGCGGAGTCGAGCAGCGCATGAACGGCTCGTGTGCGGGAGGTACGGGTGCTTTCATCGACCAGATGGCTACGCTTCTCGGTATCACGGCTGACGAGCTCGACGAGCTGTCGCTGCGTGCGCAGAAGGTCTACCCTATCGCCTCGCGCTGCGGAGTATTCGCGAAGTCTGATATACAGCCGCTTCTCAATCAGGGAGCCCGCCGCGAGGACGTTTCCGCGAGCATATTCCAAGCCGTTGTAGACCAGACCGTGTCGGGTCTTGCTCAGGGACGCACCATCGAGGGTAAGGTGCTCTTCCTCGGTGGACCTCTCCACTTCCTCAAGGGCTTGCAGAACGCCTTTGTCAAGACTCTCGGTCTTGACGAGGAGCACGCGGTCTTCCCCGAGGACGGACCTGTATTCGTTGCCTACGGCTGTGCCGTGTACGCCGCTCAGTCGGGCGATTCGTGGCACATCATAGATATACTTAACAAGATAAAGAATGCAAAGGCGTCCGACGACATCGTCACGGGAGAGCCTCTCTTCCGCTCACACGCCGAGTATGATGAGTTCATCGAGCGCCATAAGAAATGCGACCTCGGATATGCCGATATACGTACATACAAGGGTGACGCCTACCTCGGCATAGACGCGGGCTCGACCACAACAAAGCTCGTCCTCATTACCGATGACGGACGCATACTCTTCCACTACTACAGCTCGAATCAGGGTCAGCCTCTTGACAAGATAGCGGAACAGCTAAAAACTATCTACGAGGCTATGAACCCCGATATCACGATAAAGGGCTCGGCAGTCACGGGCTACGGCGAGGACCTCATCAAGGCGGGTCTCTCCGTTGACCACGGCATAGTCGAGACAGTCGCCCACTTCAAGGCGGCAGCTTACTTCTGCCCCGACGTTGACTTCATCATCGACATCGGCGGACAGGACATCAAGTGCTTCCGAATAAAGAACCACAGCATCGACAGCATAATGCTCAACGAGGCGTGCTCGTCGGGCTGCGGCTCGTTCATACAGACGTTTGCGATGGCTCTCGGCTACAATATCGCCGATTTCTCGCAGCTCGGACTCTTCGCCGAGCACCCCGTTGACCTCGGCTCGCGCTGCACGGTATTCATGAACAGCTCCGTAAAGCAGGCACAGAAGGACGGCGCGTCCGTCGAGGACATCTCCGCGGGACTGTCGTCGTCCATAATCAAGAACGCCATATACAAGGTAATACGCGCGAATTCTCCCGATGAGCTCGGCAGGAACATAGTCGTTCAGGGCGGCACCTTCCTCAATGACGCGGTGCTCCGCTCGTTCGAGAAGGAGCTCGGCAGAGACGTTATCCGTCCCGCTATTTCGGGACTTATGGGAGCTTTCGGCTGTGCGCTCTACGCGAAGGAGCGCTCGACAGGCGGGTCCGCTCTCATCTCTAAGGACGAGCTTGCAAAGTTTGCTTACACCTCGCGCAATATCCAGTGCGGAGGCTGTACCGCGAACTGTCAGCTCAACGTCATCAGCTTCGGCAAGGGCAGGAACTTCATCTCGGGCAACCGCTGCGAAAAGGGCGGCGGCAAGGCAAAGAAGAACAACGTTCCCAACCTCGTCGAGTATAAATACAGCAGTATACTCGCGCTCGAAAAGACAGGTCAGCCCGTCCGCCCGATAGGAAAAGTCGGACTTCCGCTTGCTCTCAGCTTCTATGAGCTCATGCCGTTCTGGCACGCTCTGTTCACCGAGCTCGGCTTTGAGGTCGTGTTCAGCGGCGAGAGCTCGCGCGAGATGTACTACCTCGGTCAGCATACCATCCCGTCGGATACGGTATGCTACCCCGCGAAGCTCACCCACGGACACATCGAGGACCTCCTCGACAAGGGTGCAGACTTCATATTCTACCCATGCATGAGCTACAATATGGACGAGGGCGGCTCGGACAACCACTTCAACTGCCCCGTTGTCGCCTACTATCCCGAGCTCCTGCTCAGAAACAACCCGCGCCTCAACGAGAGCAACTTCATCCACCCGTATATGGACCTCAATATCCGCAAGAACGTGGTGCGCGTGATGAAGGAGTCGCTGAAGCGCTTCAATATCAAGGGCAAGGTCGCTGCCGCCGTCGATAAGGCGTATGCGGCTCTCGACCGCTACCACAGGGACATCGCCAAAAAGGCGGACGACATCATCCGTCAGGCTCGCGAGGAGAACCGCAGGATAATCGTGCTCGCGGGACGTCCCTACCACATCGACAAGGAGATAAACCACGGCATACACAAGCTCGTGACGAGCCTCGGTATGGCTGTTGTCACCGAGGACAGCGTGGCTTCCCTTGCGCATACGCCCAAGCTCGGCGTGCTCAACCAGTGGACGTACCACGCCCGTCTCTACAAGGCGGCAGAGTTCGTGACCACACAGCCCGATATGCAGCTGATACAGCTCGTGTCCTTCGGCTGCGGAATCGACGCCGTGACGAGCGACGAGGTGCGCTCCATCCTCGAGAGCAAGGGCAAGCTGTACACCCAGCTGAAAATAGACGAGATAAACAATCTCGGCGCCGCGCGTATAAGACTGCGCAGTCTCGTCGCCGCAATGGAGGGCAGCGCCTCCGCGGATACCGGGCGCCGCGCACAAGGAGAACAGAATGGCTGACTACGTTAGATTCACCGAGGATATGATAAAGACACATACTATCCTCGTCCCCAATATGCTGCCCGTGCATTTCAGGCTGCTTATGGCTATATTCGAGCATCAGGGCTACAAGGTAGAGCTGCTTGAAAACGACTCCCGCGCCGTAGTTGACGAGGGACTCAAAAACGTCCACAACGACGCCTGCTATCCCGCTCTGCTGGTAATAGGACAGTTCATGGACGCGCTCAACAGCGGCACGTACGACCCGAACACCACCGCTCTGATGATAACACAGACGGGCGGAGGCTGCCGTGCCTCGAACTATATCCACCTGCTGAGGAAGGCAGTTGCCAAGAACTACCCGCAGGTACCTGTGGTATCGCTCAATTTCAGCGGACTTGAAAAGGACAGCGCGTTCAGGATAACCGCACCGATGTTCCTGCGCCTGCTGTATGCGGTGCTCTACGGCGACCTGCTGATGACCTGCCACAACAAGTGCCGCACCTACGAGATAAACAAGGGCGAGGCTAAGGCTATGCTCGACAAGTGGCAGAAGCGCCTCGGCGACATCTTCCGCAGGGGCAGCCGCGAGTACCTGAAGACGAAGAAGCTCTACAGGGCTATCCTCGACGATTTTGCCTCGATAAAGCTCTCGGACGAGAAGAAGATACGCGTCGGCATAGTCGGCGAGATATACGTGAAGTATTCGCCGCTCGCGAACAACCACCTCGAGGACTTCCTGCTCTCCGAAGGCTGCGAGCCCGTCGTGCCGTCGCTGCTCGAATTCGTTATGTACTGCGCGTCGGGCACGTTCACGGACGCCGAATTCTACGACAACAAGAACACGCAGTCGCGCATATACAAGCTCGGCTACAAGCTCATATACTCCAAGCAGAAGGAGCTCATCAAGATTATGAAGGAGCAGGGGAGCTTCGAGCCACTGCACGACTTCGAGCACCTTCGCAAGCTCGCGGACAAGTACATCAGTCAGGGCGTCGTAATGGGCGAGGGCTGGCTCATACCCGCGGAAATGGCAGCGCTCGCGCAGTCGGGCGTGGACAACATAATATGCACTCAGCCCTTCGGCTGTCTGCCTAACCACATCGTCGCGAAGGGTATGTCCCGCGCCATCAAGGAGAACAACCCCAACGCCAATATCGTGGCTATTGACTACGACCCCGGCGCTACCCGCGTAAATCAGGAAAACCGCATCAAGCTCATGCTTGCCAACGCTAAACGAGTATGATAAAGAAAAGAACGGGCGAGATAATCGTCACCAACGAGAAGCAGAACGCTCTGCTGAAAAAGCTCTACGGCACGGCGGCGGGCAGATGTCTGCTGAAGGTGCTGACCCTGCCGATAGTGTCGAAGGTCGCAGGCGCGTATATGGACTCTCCGCTGTCAAAGCCGCTGATAGAGCCGTTTATCCGCAAAAACGGGATAGACACCTCCGATTATATCATGCGGGACTTCCGCTCGTACAATCAGTTCTTCACGCGCAGGATAAAGCCCGAAAAGCGCCCGATAGACCGCGTCCCTGACCACCTCATCAGCCCGTGTGACGCGAAGCTCTCGGTCTACAGGATAGACGACAGGAGCGTATTCCGCATAAAGGACTCGTACTACCGTGTGAGCGACCTGCTGAAAAACGACTTCCTCGCCCGCAGATTGGAGGGCGGCTACTGCTTCATCTTCCGCCTTGAGGTGGACGACTACCACCGCTACTGCTACATCGACAGCGGCACAAAGTCGGACAACACCTTCATACGCGGCGAGCTGCACACGGTCAATCCCATCGCAATGAAGCGATATAACATCTACAAGCGCAACTCCCGCGAATACACCGTCCTGCACACCGATAATTTCGGCGATGTCGCGCAGATAGAGGTCGGAGCAATGCTGGTCGGACGTATCCGCAACCGCCACGGCGTTCACACGTTCGTCCGCGGCGAGGAGAAGGGAAAGTTCGAGTTCGGCGGCTCGACCGTAGTCCTCCTCTTCGAGAGGGACGCAGTCACTCCCGACAGCGACCTGCTGAAAAACACGGCAAACGGCTTCGAGACAGTGGTAAAGCTCGGCGAGAAAATAGGAATATCCGTAAAATAAAAAGAGCTCCATTGGAGCTCTTTTTATTTTTTATTTCAAAACTCTGCACAGATTTGCCTCGCCGGAGGACAGGCTCCGCACGATGCCGTTTTCCGTCTCGACCATAAGATTGGCATTCCTGTCGATGCCGACAGCCTTGCCCGTGAGCGTTTCGCTGCCTATCTGCGCGGTTATCATATTGCCCGTGAGAAGCTCGCGGCGGCGGTATTCGCGCAGAAACTCCCTGCTCTCTATCTTGGCGAGGTGAGCGTCGAGGCGGTTGATGACGGCGGCGCATAGCTCGTTGCGGTCGAGGGCAACACCCGTCTCGTCCTGTATCGAGGTCGCACGCGCACTCAGCTCCGCATCGAAGCTGTCGCCGATACTGCGGACGTTTATACCTATGCCGATTACGGCGATATCAAGGGCGCGCATCTCCATATCGACCGAAGCCTCGGTGAGTATGCCCACTATCTTCTTTCCGTTTATGTAGAGGTCGTTGACCCACTTTATGCGCACGTCTGCCTTGCAGAGCGACTCTATCGCCTCGGCGGTCGCAACAGCCGCCGCGGACGTTATCAGCGGAGCCGTCTGTATGCTGAATTCGGGGTGGACGATAACGCTCATATACAGTCCCTTACCCGAGGGCGAGACGAAGCTCCTGCCCATTCTGCCCTTGCCTGCGGTCTGCCTGTCCGCGGCTATGACAGTGCCGTTCGGAGCCTCGCTTGCCGTGAGCTTCTTGGCATAGTTGTTGGTGGAGTCGGTCTCGTCGAGCACGATAATATTGCTCCCTATCACAGAGGCATTGACCTTCGCGGAAATGAGATGTGCCGAGAGGTGGTTGCTCTGTCCCGAGAGCCTGTAGCCCTTGGCGGTAACCGAGTCGATGATGTAGCCCTCGCTCTCGAGAGCCTTTACGGCTTTCCATACGGCATTCCTGCTGACCCCGAGCTGCTCCGCGAGCGCCGAGCCCGAGATGTAGCTGCTGCCTGCCTCCGCAAATGCTTTCAGAAGTGAATCTCTAACGTTCATAATAATACCTGCCTATCGTAGTATATTGTGTGGCGTATAAAGACAAGGTAATTATACCACATTTTCCGCTGTATTGCAATAGGCAGTGATAGGTGGGGAATTCCGGATTAAAAGAATCCCTGTATGGAGCACACCATACAGGGATTTTGATTATTTCTTCTTTTTCTTGTTTTTCTGAGCGGGCTTCTTCACAGCCTTTTCAGCTTTTTCGACTGCCTCGGAGACCTCCTCCGCGGCCTCTTCAGCCGTCTCAGCGGCCTCTTCAGTGACGTCAGCGACTGCGTCTGTCACCTTGTCTGCCGCCTCTTCAACGGCATCCTCGGCTTCGCCGATGAAGTCGTCGATGTCCTCCTCAGCCTCTGCCGCAGCTCTTTCCGCCTCTGCCGCAGCTCTCTCAGCCTCAGCCTTAGCTTTTTCGGCAGCTTCTCTTGCCGCCTTAGCCTTGGCTCTCTTTGCTGCTCTTGCAGCCTCGTCCTTTTTCTTCTCCTCCTCGGTCTTGTAAACCTTTTCGGCTACAGCGCCCTTGGACTTGATTATCTTTGCGGGAGCAGCAGCCTCATCGGCAACAGCCTCGGGGTCGATGCCCTTGCTGCGGAGCTCGCGGTTTGTGCGCTCCTGAGCGTAGATGATGTTGTTCTTTCTGTCAACGATGAAGAACAGCACGATCACGCCGATACCGAGAATGAGGAAGAGCACGCCCGTGCGGAATCCCGGAGGCGAATACTTCATTGTTACGGTATGGTGACCCTCGGGCAGTCTCAGACCGATGAGCGCGTTGAGTATCACGTACTCGCCGTCCTCACCCTTAGTCTCGTTGACCGCGAGGTTCATATTTGAATCGGTTATAGTATCCTCGAACTTCTGGTCGAGCTTCTTGCCGTCAACCTTGATAGTCCAGCCGGGCTCGTAGGGGATGGAGGTGTAGAGTATCTGTCCCTCCTTGACGTCAACATCGCCGACGAGGTAGTCGTCCTTGGTCTTTTCGAGGTCAAGCTCCCACGGGTTCTCCTTGAGGCTGAGTATATCCTCGTGGAAGAGTTCATAGTTGAAGTGGTAGAACTGGAAGTCCTTGACCATGACATACTCGTTATTGCCCGACTTGTCGCTCTGTATGATAGTCATACGTATCTCGAGGTCTGTGCCTGCGGGATATGAGCCGAGGTTTACGATGGAGTAGTCATAGCCGTCGTAGTACTGACCGAAGCCCTTGAAATGCTCGAATTCGCCTGTTTCGGGGTTCTTGTCGTCGGATATCCAGAGGTTGCACTTCTTGGGGTTGTCCGACTTGAGGAACATATACAGGCAGTCGTCGCTCTGGGTGGTGATATGGATGCGTACTGTCGGGTCGCCTGCGCCTGCATTGGCGTTGTAGCAGTGCTGACCGTTGTAGTTCGACTCCCAGCACTCATTGAGCTCAACTTCGGGATTCTCGGCGATGCGCCAGAAATATTGTCTCGGCTCGAGAGCGCCCGAGTAGTCGGGAGTATTGCCCGTCAGCGAGCTGAGGAAGTTGTTCATGCTGTTGAACGGGTTGTCGTTTCCGAGGAAGCTGAGGCGGAGGATATCCGCGTTAGCCATGAAGCCTATCGGCAGAGCATCGGGGTTCTCGTAGACCTCGAGGTCAGCGTCGTGCTGGTCGTGCTCGTAGGTGCTCGTGTAGACAAGGTTGTAGTACGGGCTGAGCAGCGACTTGCCGTCCGCGTCGTTTCTTGCGGGATCGTTGAGGACATACTTGATGCCGAGCAGGGAGTCTGCCACGGGAGTATTTCCGTCGTATCTCGTCTCATAGCTCTTGGTCGAATAGCCGAGGGTCTCGATGAAGTTGATAGCCTTGGTATTCATTACCGAACTCGAATGCGATATGCCCTTGAAGCCGTAAGCCTGATTGTCGTTGACGTTGCGGAAGAAGGTCTTTTCGGTGCGGTAGAAGCCGTCGTCGTACTCCTTCAGCTGAGCCGCCACATTGGGGGCGTCCATGATGGTCGAATACGAATTCTTGGAGGAGTAGTATACCTCCTTGTCTATCTTGAGGATAGTGTCGAAGGTGTTGTAGCCGGCCTCGAAGAGTACGAAAACAGCCATTCCGAGCGCGATGTAGCTGCGGTTCTTCTTGGTCTTGGCGTGGCTGTAGCTGTAGGCAAAGGCGAGGTATATCGCCGCGAGAGCCGCACCGAAGGCAAGAGTACCGAGCCACAGGTGCTCGACGGACTGACCGTTGATGGTGAGCGTTGACTTGTAGGGGAGCTTGGCAACGTACTTGTAGCGCTCCTCGTTGTAGTTGAAGTTGGGCATAACGGCGTCGAATACGAAGATGAGCGCTGCGAGAGCTCCGAATACGCCTGCGGGGAGAGCGATATTGAGCTTGTAGCCCTCAAGCTTTGAGAATGTCTCAGCCGCCATTGATACGATAATGAACGATACGAGGAATGAGTATCTGTAGGGGAGCCAGTTCGGGTCCTGACCGCCGTGCCACATCATGTTTATGGGCTTAATCCACATACTGAAGAACATGATGAACAGGAGCAGACCGTAACCTATCTTGCGGTTCCTCTTGATGTTCCTGTTGAAGAAGTAGAGCGGAGCGAGCACGAAGCTGAGCACGCCGCAGTATACCTCGGGACGTCCGTACATTCTCGTGCCCTCGTCAACGTTTACGGAGTAGTACTGGTTGGGCAGGAACGTAGCGAGGAGCTCGAGCGGGTTGAACATCGTGCGTAGGCTGTAATCGGGGGTCGAGAAGTCGAACTTGCCGAGCTTGAGCGCGTTGTACACGGGCATAATCATGATGTAGCTGCACAGCAGCACCACGCCCGTAGCGAGTGCCATTCTGCCGATAGTCATCGCATAGCCCTTGAGGTTGAGCTTCCTCTTTGTGCCGAAGAAGAGGTAGTAGACGAAGTAGATACCCACGAAGATGGCTACCATGAAGCCGATGTAGAAGTTCGCGATGAACATGAGAGCGGTGGGTATGATGAAGTTTATCTTTCTGCCGTCGTCAACGAGGTACTCGAGACCGAGTATGATAAGTGGCAGGAAGATGGGACCGTCCACCCACATCGGGTCGATGAGCTGGATGGCAACGAAAGCCATGAGAGCGTACATCGTCGAGAAGAGCAGAGACGGTATGGGCGGTACGTTCTTGGACTTCTGAGCGTAAGCGCAGAACGCCGCACCGCACGCGCCGACCTTGCACAGCTGCATTATCATAAGACTCTCGATTATCATTTTTCTCGGGAGCAGTATGACGATGAACGTGAACGGACTCGCGAGGTAGTAGCCTATAACGCCCTGATAGCCTCCCGAGAGGTTTCGTGACCAGCTGTAGAGCGGATTTCTGCCGCTCCAGAAGGCGTCGCGGATATTTTCAAAGTAGTAGACGTACTGACCGTTAAGGTCGAGGGTCAGTACCGAGCGTTCGCCGAAGGGGTAGACTCCGAAGAGCGCATAAGCGAGAAGGGTCAGCAGAGCGGGGATAAGGAAAGCCGCGATGTAGTAAGCCCACCTGTACTTGACGTACGCGGGCGGCTTGACAGGGTACTTCACGGCGTTGGCAGGTGCCTTGCTGACAGTTTTTGTCTTTGCCAATGTTGTTCCTCCTTTTTTCGGGCGGCGATAATATGCCATATTACCCGATTATAATATCTTAATAATTATACAACATTTTTGAAATTTTTGCAATAGCTGAGCCGAAATTTCGGCAATTTTTTTGCGCGGTTCTGAATATGCGCGGAATAATTCCGCGGGCGAGATTTCGCACACGGCAAGTCAGGGGACGCTCTCCTTCAGAGTGTCCCCTCTCGAAAAACAATTCACTGGATTGTTTTTCGATTCACCCCTTGCAGAGCGCTTTGTTTTATTTCGCCGTTCTTTAAAAGCTGTGAACGGCGACCAGAGGCTCTGCCTCTGGACTC
>CAMHBN010000024.1 GCA_946183385.1 uncultured Ruminococcus sp. | reverse complement strand
GTTCCGCGACGAGGATCTCACGCCCAAGGCCAAGCCCAAAAAGAAAAAGGCGAATGAGCAGGTTATCGAGCCCGAGGACGACAAGGAGCAGAACCGTATATGGTCGGTAATACTCTTTGCGCTCGGCATACTCATCGCGCTTATGACATTCATTCCCGGAACAGCAGGCTGGCACGGGATACATACATTCATGCTGGGACTTTTCGGCGTCTCGGCGTTTCTCGTACCCGTGGTGCTGATATATACCTCGGTGCTGATAGGACTTGAAAAGGACCGCGATAACGTTGCAGGCAAGGCGATACTCGGTATCGTGATGACTCTGCTGATATGCTCGGCGATACAGGTGTTCATGGTCGGCGAGATTCCCGGTCACAGTTTCGGCGAGCACATATCCAAGGTCTACCGCGACGGCACTCAGCTCAAGGGCGGCGGACTGGCGGGACTTCCCATATCGGGACTGCTCCTCGCAGTGATGGGCAAGCTCGGAGCGCGTATCCTCACCGTGATACTCTTCTTCGTGATAGCTCTGCTCCTGACGGGAAAGAGCCTCATCGAGTTCCTGAAGATGATAGCCTCGCCGTTCATATTCGTGAGCAGGCTGTTCACGGGTGTGGAGCTCGTCGAGGAGGACGAGCCCGAAATGGTGCAGGATAAGTCCGTCCGCGTGAGAAGGACGGCTGAGCGCACGGCGGAGAGCTCCGTCGAGGACCTCGAAGCCGTGGCTATGGTGAATGCGAAGGCTCCCGCCGAGACTAAGGCGGCGTCCGACGGCGGCAAGGTCGGGGATGACGAGTTCAGTATGTTTTTCGATATTCCGCTCCCCGACGATAACAGAGAGGCTCCCGCTCCCGTGACGGCTCCCGCACCTGCGGTTGAGGCAAAGCCCGCGGAGAAGCCCGCTGTTGACAATAACGACATCAACATTGACATAGACCTCGAAAACCTCATAACCAAGGCTGCCGACGAGAAAGCCAAGCGCGACGGCGCTGCCACCGAGGAGGTCGTGGAGGAGGAGCCGCCCGTTCAGCAGCAGCTGTATCTGCTGCCGAGCATAGACCTGCTGACACCGCCCGAGATACGCTCGAATCCCGCGGAAGCCGCTGCCGAAATGCGCGAGAAGGCGGACAACATCGTGAACACGCTGAAAAGCTTCGGCATTGACGTAAAGATACGCAACATCTACCGCGGACCGTCCATCACCCGCTATGAGATACAGCCCGGTGCGGGCGTGAGAGTCTCGAAGATAAAGGGACTTGAGGACGATATCTGCCTCAGCCTTGCTGCTCAGGGCGTGCGTATCGAGGCTCCTATCCCCGGCAAAGCCGCCGTGGGTATCGAGGTGCCGAACATAAACAAGGACACGGTAACGCTCCGTGAGATACTCTCCTCATCCGAATTCAGAAGCGCCAAGAGCAAGCTTGCGTTCGCGGTCGGCAAGGACATCACGGGCAATGCTATAGTCGGCGACATCACCAAGATGCCGCACGTCATAATCGCGGGTACTACGGGCTCGGGTAAGTCGGTCTGCACGCGCTCGATAATAATGAGCCTGCTCTACAACGCAAAGCCCGACGAGGTGAAGCTAATACTCATTGACCCGAAAATGGTCGAGTTCAAGGTGTTCGAGGGCATACCTCACCTGCTCATACCCATTATCACTCAGGCTGAAAAGGCGGCGGGTGCGCTCAACTGGGCTGTGCTCGAGATGATGCGCCGCTACAACATCTTCGCCGAGGTGGGCGCGAACGACCTCAAGTCGTACAACGAGCTCTCCGAGGAGGACGAGGAGCTCTCGTTCATGCCGCAGATAGTCATTTTCATCGATGAGCTCGCCGACCTCATGCTCGTGGCGGGCAAGGAGGTCGAGGACTATATCTGCCGTCTCGCTCAGATGGGACGTGCCGCGGGTATGCACCTCGTAGTTGCAACACAGCGTCCTACCACCGACGTCATCACGGGTCTTATCAAAGCCAATATCCCGAGCCGTATCGCGCTCTCCGTTATGTCGCAGGTGGACTCGCGCACCATCATTGATATGGCGGGCGCGGACAAGCTCCTCGGAAACGGCGATATGCTCTATATGCCGATAGGAAGCGGCAAGCCCATACGTGTACAGGGCTGCTTCGCGTCGAGCAGGGACATAAATGAGACGCTCACCTTCATACGCTCGCAGATGTCGGAGGAGTACGACAGCAACATCATCGAGGCTGTCGAGAACTACGTTCCGCAGACGGGCAAGGGCGACAAGAGCGGCTCGTCCGACAGCGGATTCGAGGTCGGAAGCGACGAGGACTACATAATCAGGGCGGCGGAGGTCGCCGTAAACAACGGACAGCTCTCGACGACCATGCTCCAGAAGAAGCTGAAGCTCGGCTACGCAAGAGCGTCGCGCATAATCGACGAGCTCGAGGAGCGCGGTATCATCGGACCGAGCGAGGGCTCGAAGCCGAGAAAGGTATTGATGTCGAAAATGCAGTTCGACGAATGGAAACTCAGAATGCAGGAGGATTGATATTATGCTGCTTGTCATATTCTGCGGTATCGCGGCGCTGTTTGCGGCGCTGGCGGCGTTCAGCGCGTACAGGAAGCGCAAATTCTACCGTGAGCACACAAAGAAGCTTTCCGCGAAGGTCACGTCGCACAGAAAGGTGGAGCTTATGGGCGACAGGGCTTACGAGCTCATCGTGCTCGCCGAGGACTGCTTCACGTATAAGATAGTCACGACCTGCCGCGCGGCGAAGAAGTTCGTTGCGGGCAAGACCGTGGATATTCTCGTGCCCGACCGCGCAGAACCCATGACAGGCGATATCATTATGGAGGACCTGCAGGACAAGGAGGCTATGGGCATTCTCCGTCCCGACGAGGCTGAGACTCTCGCGCTCCTGCGTGAACTCGCCGAGGTGACGAGCAGAATGGGCAGCATGGCTGTTCCCGAGGAGAAGCGCGTCATACTTTGCAAGGAGTGCGTGACCTCGCTCGACTTCTGGCGAAATGTCGCGATAGCTGCCTGCTTTATGCTGTTCAATATCGCGATACTCATAACCATGATCGTCGAGCAAAACTTCACCTTTGAGATGTAATACATAGTTTGGAAAATGTGATATTAAAAGCTGACGTGAAAGGCGGTGATACCTTGTACGAGGGTTTCTTACCGACGACTAAAAAGGAAATGGACGAGCTCGGGATAGAGCAGTTCGATTTCATATACATCACGGGCGACGCCTACGTTGACCACCCGAGCTTCGGTGCGGCTATCATAACCCGCCTTATCGAAGCGCTCGGCTTCACCGTCGGTATCATCGCTCAGCCCGACTGGCATACCGACAGGGACTTCCGCCGATTCGGCGCTCCGAGGTATGCCTTCCTTGTGACAGCGGGCAATATTGATTCAATGGTGGCGCATTACACCGCCGCCAAGAGAAAGCGCTCCGACGACGCGTACTCCGCGGGAGGAGTCGCGGGAAAGCGTCCCGACAGAGCGGTCATCGTCTACTGTCAGAAGCTGCGCGAATACTTCGGCGATGTGCCGGTTGTTATAGGCGGACTGGAGGCTTCACTCCGCCGTTTCGCGCACTATGACTACTGGGACGATGCTGTGCGGCAGTCAGTGCTCGCTGACAGCGGCGCGGATATGCTCGTATACGGCATGGGCGAGCACCAGATGCGCGAGCTCTGTACAAGGCTCGCGGCAGGCGAGAAGATAGGCGATATCCACGATATACGCGGTACCTGCTATATGACCGAGCCCGTGAACACGCCTCTCGGAGCGGCGCAATGCCCGTCCTTCGAGCAGGTTCGCGACAGCAAGACCGAGTACGCCAAGGCTGTGAAGATACAGTACGACTGGCAGGACGAGGTCTACGGAAAGACCATTATCCAGCGCCACGGGAGGATGATGCTCGTGCAGAATCCGCCCGCCCTCAGTCTCACGACCGAGGAGCTGGACTACATATACAGCCTGCCCTATACGAGGCAGGTGCACCCCTCTTATGAGGCGCAGGGAGGCGTCCCGGGAATCGAGGAGGTGCGCTTCTCGATAACCCACAACCGCGGATGCTTCGGCTACTGCAACTTCTGCTCGATAGCGCTCCATCAGGGACGGCGGGTCACAGTCCGCAGCGAGGAGAGCGTCCTCGCGGAGGCGGAGCGTATCACGAAAATGCCCGACTTCAAGGGCTATATCCACGATGTGGGCGGTCCGACGGCGAATTTCCGCCACACTTCATGCGAGAAGCAGCTCAGCAAGGGACTGTGCATGGGCAGGAAGTGCCTTGCTCCGACGCCCTGTCCCGCGCTGAAAGCCGACCACACAGAGTATCTCGCAATGCTCCGCAGGATAAGGCAGGTCAAGGGCGTGAAGCGCGTGTTCATACGCTCGGGCATACGCTACGACTACCTCATGCAGGACAAGAACGACGAGTTCATGCGCGAGCTGATAAAGCACCACGTAAGCGGTCAGCTGAAGGTCGCGCCCGAGCACTGCTCGGCGGTGGTGCTCGACAAGATGGGCAAGCCGCACATCGAAGCGTACAAGGCGTTTCAGAAGCGGTTCTACGAGATAACCAAGGGCATGGGCAAGGAGCAGTACCTCGTGCCGTATCTGATGTCCTCGCACCCCGGGAGCACCCTAAACGAGGCGATAGAGCTCGCGCTCTTCCTGCGCGACAACCATATCCGTCCCGAGCAGGTGCAGGACTTCTACCCGACCCCCGGTACGATATCCACGGCGATGTTCTACACCGAGCTCGACCCGTACACAATGGAAAAGGTCTACGTGCCGAAAACTCCCAAGGAGAAGGCTATGCAGAGGGCTCTGCTCCAGTATTTCCGCCCGCAGAACAGGGAGATAGTGCTGGAGGCTCTGAAAAAGGCGGGGAGGTACGACCTCATCGGCTCGTCGCCGAAATGCCTCGTCGAGGACGTGAAGGGCGGTGACAAGCGTTGGCAGAAAAAGGACGCCGCTCCCGACCGAAGGACATCACACAGGACAGGGAGCAGCTCTTCAAGGAGCTCCGCCGCGAGGCAAAAGCCCGCAGGAAGGAAAAAGACAGGCGGCAAAAAGCACTGAGCCTGTTCTTCATCATAGTTATCGCGGTGTGCCTCGCGCTGACGTTCGTGCCGAAGCAGCCTGTCTATCCCGCAGAGGGCGAGATGCAGGTGCACTTCATCGACGTCGGGCAGGGCGACTGCATATACATCGCCGCGGGCGCTGAGAATATGCTCATCGACTGCGGCGAGGCTGACGAGTCCGTGAGGGCGGTCAGCTATCTGCGCGATATGGGCGTGCGGCGGCTCGACTATGTCATCGGCACGCACCCGCACTCCGACCATATGGGCGGAATGGACAACATCATTAATGCATTTGAGATAGGGGAGTTCATCATCCCGCACCTCGACGACGAGGATATACCCGTCACCTCGTACTTCCTGCGCTTCCTTGATGCGGCTGAAAAGCACGGCGTGAAGCTCAGCGAGGCAGTCACGGGGAGCGAATTCACAGTGGGCGACGCTCACTGCGAGGTAATCGCTCCGAACAGCGATAAGTACGACGACCTCAACAACTACTCCGTGGGTATCATAGTCCGTCACGGCAGCGAGAGCTTCATCTTCACGGGCGACGCCGAGGGAGTCTCCGAGCGCGAGATGATTGACGGCGGCAGGCTCGGCAGGACGGACGTGTACAAGGTCGGTCACCACGGGAGCAGCTCGTCGAGCACGGCGGATTTTCTCGATGTGATACGTCCCGATATCGCGGTCATATCCTGCGGAGCGGGCAATCCCTACGGACACCCCACCGACGCCGTAATCAGGCGGCTGTCGGCTTACACTGACAATATCTACCGCACCGATCTGTGCGGAAACATAGTTATCACGTCGGACGGAAGCAGTCTGCGCGTCTCGGCGGAAAGGAGAAGCAGATGACTATCGACAGATTTGAGGGCGACTACGCCGTGCTCGAGACTGACGAGGGCATGGTAAATATCCACCGCGCACATCTCCCGAGCTCGGCTCGCGAGGGCGATATCGTGACCTACAGCAACGGCGGCTTTTCGATAGACCGTGCCGCTGCGGAAGACCTGCGTGCAGAGGTGCGCAAGAAGCTCCACAGGCTGCTGACGGACAACGATGACTGATACTATTACAATAGGCGGCGGAGCGGCGGGCTGTATGGCGGCTGTCTGGGCGGCGAGGTACGGCAAGTCCGTTCTGCTTTTCGAGAAAAATGACAACATCGGGCGGAAGCTCCGCATAACGGGCAAGGGGCGGTGCAACGTCACCAACGACTCCCCGACCGAGGAGCACCTCCGCAATATACCCGTGAATCCGCGGTTCATGTACAGCGCGTTCTCGATGTTCGGCGCGGATGAGACCAAGAGCTTCTTCGAGGAGCTGGGCGTGCCGCTGAAAACCGAGCGCGGAAACCGCGTCTTTCCCGTAAGTGACAACGCCGAGGACATAGTCGCGGCGTTCGGGCGCGAGCTGAAACAGCTCGGCGTGAAGATAGTCCACAGGCGCGTGAGCTCCCTCATTATCGAGGACGGCGCGTGCGTCGGAGTTAAGGCGGGCGGCGAGGAGTTCCGAAGCGGGAGCGTCCTCATCGCGTGCGGCGGCAGGTCGTACCCGAATACGGGCTCGACAGGCGACGGCTACACCCTCGCGGAGAGTGCGGGTCACACCGTCACCGAGCTGAAGCCGAGCCTTGTGCCGCTCGTCTCGCCCGACAAATACTGCGCGGAGATGATGGGGCTCTCGCTGAGAAACGTCACGCTCTCGCTGTTCGACGGCGGCAAGCGTATCTTCTCGGAGATGGGCGAGATGCTGTTCACCCACTTCGGCGTGAGCGGCCCGCTCGTGCTGAGTGCGAGCAGCCATATCCGCGATATGCAGCCGGACAGGTACAGGCTGCTCATCGACTTAAAGCCCGCACTCTCGCCGGAGCAGCTCGACGCGAGAATACAGCGGGACTTCGCCGAGAACCTCAACCGCGACTTCATCAACGGCATACGCAAGCTCCTGCCCGCGAAGCTGATACCCGTGGCGGTACGCTTGTCGGGGATAGCTCCCGAGCAGAAGGTCAACGGTATTACCAAGGAGCAGAGGCGGAAATTCGGCGAGCTGATAAAGGCGTTTCCAGTGAGGATATCGGGCTTCCGACCTATTGACGAGGCCATCGTCACGAGCGGCGGTGTCTCCGTGAAGGAGATAGACCCGAAGACAATGGAGTCGAAGCTCTGCCGCGGACTGTTCTTCGCGGGCGAGGTCATCGACGTAGACGCCTACACGGGCGGCTTCAATCTGCAAATCGCGTTCTCGACCGCTTATGCGGCGGCGCTCTACCTGTGAGGGACTATGAAAAGAGAAGCTTGGCAGCGGATATTCCGCTATGTATTTGAATTTGTGGTCGCGGGGCTTTTCGGCTGGGTGTACGAGGTGGTGACGGTGTATATACTGTACCGTGAATTCGTCAACCGCGGCATTCTCCACCTGCCGATAGTGCCGATATACGCGGTGGGAGCGTTCATACTCCTCGCCATGCTCGGCGAGCGCGACAGGCACCCGCTCTTTGTGTTCCTGTTCTCGGCGGTGGTGACTATCGCATTCGAGCTCGGCGCCTCGTACCTGCTGGAGTTCATTTTCCATAAGCAGTTCTGGACTTACGAGGGATGGTGGGGCTCGATACAAGACAGGTCGAGCCTTGTTTCGAGCGCTATATTCGGCATATTGGCGGTAGGGTACTTCTTCTGGCTGCACCCGCTGTCGGGGAAGCTCTGCGACAAGCTCCCGAAAGCCGTGTGTATCGGCTTCTCGGTGCTCGCGTCGGGAGCGGTGCTGGCTGACCTTGTTATTTCCGTAAAGGAATTGTTGGACAATGCGTAATTCGTAATTGATGTGTGCCTGACGGCAAGAATTAAAATAATATCGCCGAAGGCGATACAATAATTACGCATTACGAATTTAAAATGTACATATTATAATTGGAGGAATATAAAAATGAAGACAATCAACATCGCTATCGACGGACCTGCAGGCGCAGGCAAGAGCACTATCGCTAAAATGGTATCGGCTAAGCTCGGCTACATCTACGTGGACACGGGCGCGCTTTACCGCGCGGTGGCTCTCTATATTACCGAGAATAACATCGCCGACGAGGACATCGAGAAGGCTCTCGCGGGTGCGGACGTTTCGCTCCGCTTCGTGGACGGCGCTCAGCGCGTGTTCCTCGGCGACAGGGACGTTTCCGACCTTATCCGCACTCCCGCTATTTCTATGGCGGCGTCGCGTACTTCCGCCATCCCTGCGGTAAGAGCTTACCTGTTCGAGACTCAGCAGAAGATAGCCCGCGAGAACAACATCCTCATGGACGGCAGAGATATCGGCACGGTGGTGCTCCCGAATGCGGACGTGAAGATATTCCTCACGGCTTCGGCTGAGGAGCGTGCTAACCGCCGCTACAAGGAGCTCGCAGAGAAGCCCGACTGTCCGCCTTACGAGGAGATTTTACAGGACATCATCAAGCGCGACTACGCCGATATGCACCGCGAGATATCGCCGCTCAAGCAGGCGGAGGACGCTGTCCTCGTGGACACGACTACCCTCAACCTTGAGGAGTCCGCGGAGGCTATAATCAAGGTTATCAACAGCAAGATAGGCTGATGAATGTCACATACAGGCGGGCTGCCCCCGCAGATATCCCCGCAATAGAGCGGCTTTTCGCAGAAATGCTATCAAGTATAGGAGCTGACGGCGTCAGCGGCTATGATGACGGCTACCTCGATAAGTTCTTCGGCGGCGGAGACGTAATATACGTCGCTGTTTCGGACGGCGAAGTCGTGGGCTATATCTCGGTCGAGGTCTACCCCGATCACGTCTACCTCGACGACCTGTCGGTGACCGAGGCTTTCCGTGGAATGGGCATAGGGACAAAGCTGATAAAATTCGCGGAGCGTTACGCAGCTGACAGCAGCTTGTCCTCTGCATCTCTGCACGTCGAGAGGACTAACACGGCGGCAAGATACCTGTATCAGCGCCTCGGATACGCTGTCACCGATGAGGAGGAGAGCCGCTTGAAAATGACAAAACACATCAGAAAGGGGCGGACAGATGTATTATATCGCTAAATTCTTTGTGCGGCTGTTTTTCCGCATAATGTATAACCTGCACTACGAGGGCAGGGACAATATTCCGCGCGGTGAGGAGGTCATCTACGCCTCGAACCACCGCTCGAATGCAGACCCGCCTCTCGTGGGAGCGGGAGCTGTCGGCAAGCACGCCTTTATGGCGAAGGAGGAGCTCTTCCGTAAGAAGCTGTTCGCGTGGCTGATACGTACGCTCGGAGCCTTCCCCGTGTCGCGCGGCAAGGGCGATATGGCTGTCATTGATACGGCTGTGGACAGGCTCCGCAGCGGGCGCAGTCTGATGATATTCCCCGAGGGTACGCGCTCGAAGGACGGCAGGGTCGGCAAGGGGCACGCTGGAGCGGCGCTCATCGCCGCGAAGGCTGACAGGCGTATCGTCCCCGTGGGTATCGTATTCGGTGAGAAGCTGAAGTTCCGCACGAGAGTGAATGTCAGGTACGGCAAGCCCATAGACCCGAAGGACTACGTCGAGCCCGCGGACGAGCCGAACCCGAGACAGCTTGTGAAGCTGAAAAACCGCTATATGGCGGATATCAAGGAGCTCGTCGAGGGAGCTGAGGAAAAGGTCAAGGAGGAAAAGGACAATGCGTGAGGTAACTGTTGCGGCGTCGGCGGGCTTCTGCTTCGGCGTTGACAGAGCCGTTAAAATGGTATACAACGAGCTCGAAAAGAACTCGAAGGTGGCGACGCTCGGACCGATAATCCACAATCAGGACGTCGTGGACGACATGAAGTCGCGCGGTGCGAGGGTGATAGAGTCCGTGGACGAGCTTGCGCCGGATGAGATAGTCGTTATCCGTTCGCACGGTGTAGGCAGGGACGTTTACGAGCAGATAGAGGCGAAGGGCAACCGTATGATAGACGCGACCTGCCCGTTCGTGTCGAAGATACACCGAATAGTAGCCGAAAAGACCAAGGAAGGCTACCTTGTCCTCATCGCGGGAGATGTCAACCACCCGGAGATACAGGGCATCATTGGACATTGTGACCAAAATTATTATGTGTTCAAGGATAACTTTGAGCTAAAACACCTTTTTGAAAAAAATGATAATTTTTTGGGAAAAAAGCTTGCATTTGTTGCGCAAACAACGTATAATATAGTAGTATGGGAAGAGTGTTTAAAGGTGATCCCAAAGAACGATCCCGATATTGTTATATTCGATACTATCTGCAATGCGACCGATACAAGACAGTCAGACGCGGCTGAGCTTGCTAAAAGCTCTGACATCATGATCGTTGTAGGAGGCAGGCATAGCTCTAACACAGTCAAGCTGTACGAGGTGTGCAGCAGGTACTGCAAGACGTATCACATAGAAAATTCGGACGAGCTTTCATCTTTGAAGCTGCCCTGTGCGGGCAGGATAGGCATCACTGCAGGTGCTTCGACTCCCGCATATATAATCAAGGAGGTACAAACCACTATGACAGAGAATGTAAATCTCACAGCAAACTCGGATGAGGAGATCGATTTCGCTCAGGCACTCGACGAATCATTCAAAAAATACATACAGGAGAGAAAGTCAAGGGTATCGTTGTCGGTGTAGACAACGCTGAAATAACAGTAGACCTCGGTACAAAGCACACAGGCTACGTTAAGCTCGAGGATCTCACAGACGACCCCACAAAGAAGCCCGAGGACATCGTTTCCGTTGGTGACGAGATCGAGCTCATCGTTGTTAAGGTAAACGACGCTGACGGTACTGCTGCCCTTTCCAAGAGAAAGGTCGACGAGCAGGCCGGCTACGATACTATCGTAAAGGCTAAGGAGGACGGCACTGTTCTCGAGGGCACTGTTACACGTATCGTAAACAAGGGCGTCATCGTTAACTACCTCGGCGTAAGAGTATTCATCCCCGCTTCACAGACAGGTCTTGCAAGAGGTACCGATCTCGAGCAGCTCAACAAGCAGAAGGTTCAGTTCAAGATCAAGGAAGTTGAAGAGGGCGGCAAGAAGAGAGCAGTCGGCTCCATCAAGGACGTTGACAGCGCTAAGAAGGAAGAGGCAAGAGCTAAGTTCTGGGAGTCTGCCGAAGTTGGTCAGACATTCACAGGCAAGGTAAAGTCCCTCACAAGCTTCGGTGCATTCGTTGACCTCGGCGGTATCGACGGTATGGTACATATCTCCGAGCTCTCATGGAAGCGCATCAAGCACCCGAGCGAGGTCGTAAATGTAGGCGACACCATCGAGGTATACATCAAGGATCTCAACCGCGAGGAGAACCGCATTTCTCTCGGCTTCAAGAAGGCTGAGGACAATCCCTGGGAGGTATTCCTCTCGAAGTATCAGGTAGGCGACGTAGTCAAGGCTACTATCGTTTCCATCACAAGTTTCGGTGCATTCGCTCAGATTATCGACGGCGTTGACGGTCTTATCCACATCTCTCAGATCGCTGACAAGAAGGTCGAGAACGTTAAGGATATCCTCACAGTTGGCGACGTTGTTGACGTTAAGATCATCGACATCGACACTGAGTCAAAGAGAATAAGCATCTCGATACGCGCTCTCCTCGAGGACGCAGCTGACGAGGAAGCTGAGACAGAGGAGGCTCCCGCTGAGGAAGCTCCTGCTGAGGATGCTGAATAATCCATCAGATATTTTAAGGCTGTACCGTGCGGTGCAGCCTTTTCTGTTACGATAAGGAGTGAGATGTATGGACGGAAAATTCTGCGTCGAATGCGGCGCGAGGATAAGCATTGACGCGCGGTTCTGCCGTGCCTGCGGCAGGAGACAGCCCGATATAAAGATACCGCCCGAGCTTGCGGCAGCAGCTCCGAAGGCGGAGCCTGCTGCGGCTGAGCCTGTCAGGGAAGCAGTCGCCGAGCCTGCAGAGACAGTGGAAGAAGTCACCGAAAAGGCGGGGGATACGGTCGCGGAGGCGGTCGAAAAGCCTGTTGAAGCGGTCACTGAGGAAGCGAAAGAGGCGGCAACCGTGCAAGAGCCTCAGCCTGCCGCTGCGGAGGCTTCCAAGCCCGAGCCGAGAGCCGTTCCCGACTACCGCAGCTACCTCAACAACGGCGAGCCTGAGCCGCCGCAGGTCGAGGAAGTTCCCGAGCTTGAAAAAGAGGGCGGCATAAACCCTGCCTATATCCTGCTCATCGGATGTGCGCTGTTCATCGTAGCTCTCCTTGTGTGGGCGATATTCGCGACGAACAAGCTCACTATGACGCACCAGTCGAAGGAGAAGTCCTCCGCGAGCATCACTATCGTGAAGCCGACCGAGCCTCCCGTTACGACGACTGATCCGAAACAGCAGACAACTTCCCCGAAAATCGGCGGCGGGGAGTACAGCGGTGTCGGCGGCAAGGCTGCCGCATTCATCGAGGACGGCGATTACACCGTCGGAGAGAATATCAAGGCAGGGGAGTACATCTTCATCGCCGAGGAGCCGATGCTGCTTTCGGATGACGATGACGAGGAGAATATCCCCAGCTTTTATGCGGGAGTGTACGAGGACGATGACCAAAAAGATACTATCCACACAGGCTGGTTTCAGATGTCAACTTATATGAAGCTCGAGGACGGGCAGAGGCTCCACTTCTCGTGGGCTAAGGCTTACCCAGCCGAGCAGTACGACGGCGAGAATGACCCGTTCGAGCACGCGGGAATGTTCTGCGTGGGCAGGGACGTGAAGCCCGGCACGTACAGCCTTGAAGCACTGACCGATCAGGGCTACGAGAGCTATGCGATATATGACAGTATTGAAGACGTAATGGCGGACACCGACGGCTACGATAGCAGGGCGTTCGGCATCGACGAGGACGAAAAGATCACTCTCACCGACGGGCAGTATATACAGCTTGAATGGTGCAGGCTCAAAAAGTGAACAGCTTAAAAAGGGCGGATTTCCCGCCCTTTTTCTGTAGGCGCGCACATTGTCCGCCCGTTAGCAGATGCATTACGGTAACTGCGGACGAACACTGTTCGCCCCTGCAAAGCTTACGGCTAACGGCTGACGGCTGGAAGCTAAATTTTTCTTGACAAATCTGCACAAATATTGTATAGTTAATGTGTATAGGTGCATTCACTGTCGCACCAAAAAATTGAGAGGGGTAATCCAATGAAAATCAAAAAGATCGTGTCTGCTCTGTCGGCTATGGCACTGTCGGCGTCGATGGTATCGTCGCTGCCTGTCGCTGACGCCGCCGGCAGCAGCAAGTACAACTACGGTGAAGCCTTGCAGAAGTCTATGTTCTTCTACGAGGTGCAGCAGTCGGGCGTGCTCCCCGACTGGAACATGGTTCCGTGGAGAGAAAATTCCATGGTCGATGAGAGCGGTAAAGACACCGACAAGGTGCCCGGCGGCTGGTACGACGCGGGCGACCACTTCAAATTCTGCCTTACCAACGCCTATTCA
>CAMHBN010000023.1 GCA_946183385.1 uncultured Ruminococcus sp. | reverse complement strand
CTTCTCCCGATTCCTACGTCGCCTCGCGCCCGTATACAGATGGGCAGACGGCAGGGCTGGAATTCGACAGCGCCGCGCTCGCGGACACTTACACGTCGAACTATGCAGTGCCGATGAATGCGCCTGTGTGGGAGCAAACGCGCACCTCCGCAAACGGGGTCATGACCTTTGACGGCACGAATTATCTTATCGTTGACAGCTCATACGCAATGCTTCACGATGCCGATTATCAAACGGCTGTGCTGCTCCGTGACAAGCAGCCCTGCGTGCTCTACCGCTTTGGCAGCAATGAAAAATATATGGAGCTGACGGCAAACGACGGCGATATCGAGTTCGTTATCACCGACGGCGGCAGCGTACAGAAGCTCACTGCAAAGGACGTGTACAAGACAGGTGAATGGTTCACGGTCAGCACTGTGCTGTCGGGCGATACGGGCAAGCTCGTTATCAACGGGCAGACGGCTGCGAGCGGCGAGATAACGCTTGACCCCGTGGATATAGTCTCGCCCGACGCGGTGTACACCATTGGCGGCACGGAAACATCGGGAATGAACGGCTCAATGGATTATTTCAGGGTGAGCTTCAAGGAGGTCGCCGAGCCCGAGTATTACTACACGGCGGCCGAGGAAATCAAAAACAGTATCCGCGGCGACGTCAATGCCGACGGCGTATTCAGCACCGCCGACCTCGTGCTGATGCAGGAGTGGCTGCTTGCTAAGCCTGACGCAAGGCTTGCAGATTGGAAAGCAGGCGACCTCTGCACAGACGGCAGGCTCGATATGTTCGACCTTGTGGCAATGAGGCAGGAGCTTGTCCGCGGCAGATGAGCTTGTAAGAATAAAACCGTTCGGAAAGGCGCAGCAGCTTTCCCGAACGGTTTTCGTTTTATTTTTGTTTGCGGTACTGAGTTGGTGTCATGCCTGTTTCCTTTTTGAATACGCGCATGAAATTGTAGTAGTCATAGCCGCACTTTTCCGCTATATCAGGCAGTGCCGCGGACGTTGTGACAAGCAGCCTTTTTGCACTGTTGAGGCGGCTTTTCTGCAGGTCCTGCATAAAGCTGACGTTGAACACCTTTGCATACAGCTTGTGGAAATACGACTTGCTGATATTCAGCCTTTCACTGCACATCTCGCCGTTCCAGTCGTTCTCGGGGTGGAGGAATATTTCACGCCTGAGCCCGAACAGCTCTGAATAGTGTATATACTCCGAGAGCTGGTCGTTCATAGCGTTCGTGAGCGTTTCCATCTCAGCCCTTATCGTTTCCGCTGCCTCGTCGGTGCTCAGGAAAGTCTCAGCGGAGAGTATCTTCGTATTCGTCCTCGCATATACCATATACTTTTCCTCCGAGGATATCCAGCCGCGCCACACGCTTTCCTCGGTCTTTTTCAGATAGGCGGCTATCTGCTTCTCGGGAGAGTGTCCGAAGCCGATGATAACAAAGCTCGTCTCCCCGTACTTGAAGAGCTTTTCGCGGCTTCCGCAGGACTTCGCGAGTATATCCGCAAATGCAGCGAGGTACTTGTCGCTCTCGACGTAGCCGCTGTCGTTTTCGATGTGACGGAGTCCGCCTGCCGCGACCGCGATGATATAAACCTGATCGCCGCTTGCTTTTGCGGCTTCCTGTATCTCGTTCCACATTTCCTTGCAGTTCTCGAAAATGTACAGACCCGTCAGCTCGTCTCTTGACTCCGACAGCTTATGACGGTAGAGCAGGCGCTTCAGCTCATTCTGCGTGCACAGGAATTTCAGCGCGTTGTTGACTTCGCGGCAGTAGCGTATATAGTGCATATTGAAGTCGTCGAGGCTTTCAGTGACTTCGAGTGCGATATAGCCGTAGCACTGATCCTGAAAATGAACGGGAAGGATAAACGTTGAGGTCAGCTCGTCCTTGTCAAGAGAGGAGGGGAGTATCTGCTCAAGCGGAAAGGTCAGGCGGCTGCCTTCAGAGCCGATGAGCTGCATTTTTTCGGAGTAGCCCTCCGTGCGGTATTCTCTGCCGTTTTCGGTCTGATTAAAGGTATCCCAGTCGTCACAGAGGCAGAGGAACAGCCGCTCACGACCAGCTCTTTCGGCTGCCATAAATTTGTACTGCATCTCGAACATTCTCATCACGAGCTCATTCAGTGTCTCAGCCTCATACAGCGCCGCCGAGACGGTGCAGTCGAGTATGCCTTCATCAGCAATTATCTCGTCGTATACTCTGAAATTGTCGATCTCATTGTTGGAGCTGCAGCCGCAGCTTTCACGGCGGATAAGTACGCCCTTTTCAGTTTTGGTCGGAGGCGTTTTTTCACCTGTTACGGCTTCAAACAGCCTGTATACCGCATTTCTTCCGAGCGATTCCTGCGAGGGCTGATAGGTCGTGATAGCAGGCGCGTGTATGCGAGCCTCCGTGAATCCGTCGTATCCCGTTACGCGGATATTCTCGGGGACGTGGATATTCCTCTCGGCAAGAGCGTCGCACAGAGCGACTGCCATATTGTCGTTTGCACAGACGACAGCGTCAGGCATTGACCTTTTTCCGTCGGCTATCTCGTCGGCGAGCTTCTTTGCCGACCATATCCAGAAGTCGCCGTAGATGATATCGTCATCGCTGAACGGCAGACCTGCCGACTTCATCGCGTCAGCAAAACCTTCCGCTCTTCTGTGTGCGACCGCTGACTCCTCGGGACCTGTGAGGCATAACAGCCTCCTGCAGCCGTGCCCGTAGATAAGGTGAAGAGCTATCTCTGTCATCTCGCCTCTGTCATCGTACCAGACAGGTATGCCCTTGTCAGGTTCGAGACCTATGCGGACAACGGGCTTGCTGAAATTCTCTTTCAGGAAGCCGTCGATGTACTCAAAGAAATAATCGGAGGCGAACGTATACGGAGCATAGACTATGCCGTCAAGCTGTGACGAACGGACGGCGTGAAAGAGGTTCTTTTCGCCCGAGCGTATCTTTTCGTTATAGCTTTCCTCATTGAGCGTGAAGATGTAGGTGCTGTAGCCGAGCTGCTTTGCCTGTTCTATTATGCCGTCAAGCAGGCGCTTGTTTGTTTTCTTGTAGATCCTGCCCATTATTATGCCGATATGCCTTTTGCGCTCCATACTATCCACCTCACTTTTGCTTTAGTATACCACACGATGACTAAAATTGCAAGGTTTGATTATATTTTCACAAAAGCAGACAGAGAAAATGCCGCAGTATTGGTGCTTGCGGCATTTCTGATCTGTCTCACTTTTTGTTAATAGGTGTTATATAAATTCTCCCAGTGCAGATGAGAGCATTTATCGCATTAAGAGCTCCTTCCTCATCGCAACAAGGTCGAAGGTATCGAGCCCGCCGTCCTCGCAGAGGTCGCCTGCCTTCCAGTCAGCAAGCTCGGTATCGGGAGCGCCGAGCAGCCATTTTTGCAAGATGACAAGGTCAGCGACGCTGAATTTGCCGTCAGCGTTGATGTCTCCGCGCACATTCAGCTCGCTCACATTTGAAGCAAGCACGATGTAGTTCATACAGCCTGCGGACTGCCCGTTTGCTCCGAGAGTAAACTTTTCTCCCTTTTTGACAGAGACTGAATACAGCTCAAATATGACATCATTCGACGTTTTGACCGTGTGTGATGTTTTCACAGCTCCGCTCAGCCAGTCGGGTACTTTTCCCACACGGCTGTCAAGCCCGATGTAGAGCGTTATATCCTCCGCTGCGGTGAGCTCCGCCTGAGCCGCCGACGAAGCCTTTGCGTCGCAGGGAGTGAGTATTATCTCCGCGCCTTTCAGCTTTGCGGGGAGCACTGAAACTGCACATCTTTCGGCTGTTCGGTCGCCGAAAACTGCGTCACCGACATCAAGCGAATCATCTGTTGCCCAACCGCTGTAGTACGCGGTATCAAGGATATCAACGGTCACAAGTCTGCCGCTTATCTGGTCGTAGGTCATCGGTGTGCCATTGTATTCGACAGGGTCGCCTGCAAGCTCGTTGAGGTACATTTCGAGGTTGGTGTAATCGTCCGCAGACAGCGAAACTATCGCGCCGTCCTTTGCGTTATTCGGGTCAAGACCGTGCTCGCTTTCCCACACATCGGGCATACCGTCGCCGTCGGTGTCAGTGGGAGCAGTGCCGCCCTTGAAATTCTTGGCGGACGGATAGCCGCCGACATCGTTCTGACTGTCGATTATGCCCTTCAATCCGTCACGGCTGCCTGTGTAGGTGTACTTGCCGTTTTTGACCTCGTTGATGTAGCGCGAGTCGATATAGTCCCACTGAGGAGAGTTCGCGCCTGCGCCTGCAATTACAGATCTATAGGCGTTTTCGGCGGTCTCGGTGTTGACGTGGGACTCGAAGAAAGGCTTGTCACTCTTAACGTCATTGTTGGTGGAGTTCTTTCCGCCAGACTTAGCCTTGCCGCTCGACCACTCATCAACGTTCGCTCCGACAAGCACACTTCCGTTCTGAGCAGCCTTGACATTTCCCGAAGCGTAAAGCTTCTGCATATCTCCCGTGTTGAGCTCGTTGCCGTCCACCGAAACGAGGTGCAGCGAGGTGTTAGACACCGCGCCAGCCTTGTAGTAGTTGTTCACGAACTGCACGCGCCTTGCGCCGCCGTCTGTAGTCCTGTCGCGCCAGTTGTACACGACGTTGTTGCGGATATCGAGCTGACCGCCGTAGGTCACGCCGTCTTGTTCCATTGCGCCTGCGAGCGACCAGTTGCGCCCTGTATTATCTATCAGCAGATTGTGGTGGAACGAGCCCGTGTATCCGCCTATCGAAGCCGCAAATGCGTGACGCTCGACATTGCTGCGGTCGTTCGCGTCATAGTGTACCGAGTTATTCAGCGACTCGCCGATGATATTCCATTGGAAGGTCAGATTTGCCGCACTTCGGGAGCTGAAGCCCTCGTCGGTAGCCCACGAAATGGAGCAGTGGTCAACTATGCAGTTGTCGCAGCTGCTCATACCCATACCGCCCATAGATTTGCCGCTCACATCGCCGACACGTGTGCGTATATCACGGATAATGACATCGCTCGCTCCCATTGCTCCGAAGGTGTAGTTTATCAGCGTTATGCCGTCGCCGGGAGCAGTTTGTCCCGCAACGTAAACATCTCCGCCGTCATCGGGAATGCACAATACGCTTTCGAGCGGTATGACTCCGCCGATGTCGAAAACGACAGTCCTTGCGCCCTTGAGAGTTTCAAGCCCGTAGCGGAGCGAGCCTTCACCGCTGTCGTTGAGATTAGTGACGTGGTAGACGTAGCCGCCGCGTCCGCCGCGAGCAAAGCGTCCGTAGCCCTCGGCAGTCGGGAAGGAAAGGCGGTTTATCTGAAAAGAATACACCGCGCCCTTGACCGTTCCGTTTGCGCTGACCTCGTCCACGCGCCAGTAATAGGTGGGGACAGAGGAATAGCTGTCGTCGAGTGCATATTTCGTGCCAGTCTGATTGCCCTTGAATTCGGGGGAACTGCGGTCAGCACCGAACACCGCGTCGTAGCTTGTGCCGATGTAAACATCGTGGGACTGAGCGCCCTTTCCTGCTGTCCACGACAGACCGTCAGCGCGGTCAAGGTGAGCGTCGCCGTCGGCAGGAAACATCTTTGACACGCCGTTCACAGGGTCGCTTCCGTCAAGCTCAAAGCCGTTGAGCCACGCCACATTCTGCTTGCCGCCGCCTTCGGGAGCTATGAGGATAGTCACACTGCTGCCAGTCCATGTGACATATGAAATGCCCGCGTCGTTCTCATCGGTGACATTCGTAGGACAGCTCACTCCGCTGAGCACCTTGCTGCCGTTCACAGAAATGCTGAGCTTGCTGTTAGTATAGCCGTCGGTGTTGCAGTGCCACATCTGCAAGGAGTGCTCGCCGCTTGAAAGTCCAGATATTTCGAGCTTGAGGACGCCGCCATTGTCGCCGTCCTTTATCTTTGCACCGTCCATAGTCAGGCGCGGATAGATACCGCTTTGCAGTTGGAGCTTCTTGTTGTTGGCACCGGTAACATTTCCACCCACACTTCCGCCGTTGGAGAGCTTGAACTTAACGCTGCCGACTGAATATTCAGCCGAAGCTCCCTCAGCGAGCAGCCAGTTGTTGGCATTTTTCGAGTATGAAGCCTTTCTGCCGTCGTTCTTGTTTATGTCCACGCGGATACGCGAGAGCGTGTCCGATGAAGCTGCTGCGGCTGTGATACTCTGTGATATCGCGCTGTATTGCGGAATACTTATATTGCTGAATGTTAACACAGCGGCGAATACAGCGAGTTTTCTGTAATTCATAGCTAACTCTCCTTTCGGAAATAGTGAACGAATCATTTCTGTAACAAATATATCACATGACAGCGCTTCTATCAATAGCATATCGTACTCAAAATATTGCATTTTTAGCACAGCTTGCGAGCGGGTGCACACGGTTCACGCGAACGCTCGTATATTCGCTTATGACCATGCACGAAAAAATGCTTTCCATAATCGGAAAGCATTTTCTCTGTCAGTGTGAATAAGTAAGGAGTAATCCTATGAAGTTTTCATTAGTATATGACTGAGCTCACTTTGTTGAATATTCGGGTAGAGCTGTAAAAGCTCCTGCGTCGAGCTTCTGTATCGCGAGCGCATCATTCGCTGTTATGCCGTCGCCGACATCGAAGCAGTCCGCGTTAGTCCTGCCCTGCGGCTTTAGTTCGTACTTGTCCTTGTTTGCGATATATTGCAGGATAGCTACTGCGTCCGCAATGGTAACCTTGCCGTCAACATTTGCGTCTCCGAGGAGAGCTGCTTCAGTAGAAGTTGAAACGGTAGTTGTTGTGGTTGAAGTTATGGTAGGAATTGTTGTCGTAGTAGTTGTAGTTGTGGTGGTTGTGGTAGTGGTAGTTGAGGTAGTAGTTATTGTCGAAGTTGTCGTCGCTGAGGTAGTCTGTGCGGGTGCGCTTGTGTAAACCGAGGCGGTCTTTGAGCCCTTCAGTGCGCAGCCGAAGCAATGATGTTTCATCTCATATAGTTGCACTTTCGTGCCGTAGCCCGCTACGACCTCTGACACTTTTTAGCGGTCTTGTTTTGATACATTATCTCGTCAGCCTCGTTGATGACGTCTTCATAATCTGTGAGCTCGCTCAGTGCCCTGACAGCTATCCCGAGACTTGCGGTAATGGGATAGGGCTTCTCGTTTGCCGCAGTCAAAGCAGCGATGATCCTTTCAAATGCGGCTATGCGCTTTTCTCCCGAAGCCTCGTCGTACTTGCCGACTCCGATTATGTAGAACTCATCTCCGCCCGCTCTGACGAGCACCTCGTTATTGAAGGTGACCGACGAAGCCGCCGTGCTCACCGTTTTTATGCCCGTATCGCCTTCGGTGTGTCCGAAGGTGTCGTTGATGTATTTTAGCCTGTCCATATCTATGACGCACACGAACAGGCTGTCGTCCGCATTTGCCGATTTGAGGAGCCTGTCGAGCTCGATCGCCATTCCGCGCCTGTTGAGAGCTCCCGTCATCTCGTCGCGAACCGACATTTTCAGCAGCTTCATCTTCGAGCGCATCATCTCAAGCGCGTTGTTCACGAATCTCAGCCAGTTCCTGAACACAAGATTCAGCCTGTGCTTATCCGTGAGAGTGCGCTGCATGACCGCATAGCCGAGAGTGCTCCTGCCGAAGTGGATGGGCGAGAAATAGTACACCGAAGGCTCTGAGTCATCGTTCTCGAACATTCTCGGGAGCATCAGCGCCGTATCGAATGTGATGCTCTCCTTATCCGTGTGGAAATACGATTCCCCGACTGTGGTATTTGCAGTCACTATCTTCATTTTCTTGGGATAGCCTACGGTGTCGTCGGCGTGCTCGTCCGTCCAGTCCTCGCGGAGACAGATGTAGAAATTGACGAACGGGAAGATGAGGAAGGTTTTCAGGTTTATCATCCCGAGACACTCGTCGGGAGTGTCTGCCCCCGTGAATTCCTCATACATATAGCTCTCCATCAGCAAGCCCATATCAACGTGGTCGAACATCTCCTCGTCCGCGTAATTCGGAGCGGAGAAGTAGATGTGGTCATGCAGGGACTGTATCGCGCGCGTATAGTCGGGCTGACAGCCGCAGCTCATTCCCGCGTGGAAGCATATTTCGCTCTCATAGGGCATTATCTCCCTATCGGGCTCGATGACGCTTCTGATATAGTCGACGCATTTCGCAGCGGAGCTTGCGTCATTCGGTTCGTATGAGGAGACCGATATCGTATTGCCTGCGCCTTCGTCCGTGCCTTCAAAGCCGAGGACCACGATGTCCTCGGGCACGCGTATGCCGTATTTGCCGAGCTTGTATATCGCTCCTATGGCGAGATAGTCGTTGCCGCAGATTATCGCGTCGGGAGCGGATATCCTGCCCTCGCCGATGTCCGCCGCAAGTGCGCTTCCGCCCGAATACCAGAAGTCGCTGTATACGATGTGCTCCTCCTTCAGCTCGAGACCGTGTCTGCGGACTTCATCCGCGAATATCTCCATCCTCGAGCGTGCAGCGTAGTCCTCCTTTGGCCCCGTGATGAGGCAAAGGTGCTTCCTGCCGTGGACTTCAATTGCGTGACGGCACATCTCGCGGAGGATATCCTCGTTCTTGTGGCTTATCATCGGGATATCTCCAACGGGCATATCAAGCGCGACAACAGGCGCTTTGCATGAGCTTTTCAGCGTGGCGTAAAGCTCGTCGAGCAGAGCAGTGCCGTTGTTCTCGGTGAGCATTGCCGTATCGAGTATCACGCCGTCGAACAGTTCGTAGTTGGGAAGGCGGAAGATGTTCTGCTCGCCCTCCTTATATGAAGTTATGGTTATGTTCATCGAGGTCATCGCGCAGAAAACGGCGAGATCGTAGCCATATTTCCTGCACTGCCCGGAGATACCGTCTATTATGAGCTTGCCGTGCTTAGTCTCGGGATTGGACGTGAGCAGAGCTATGGCCTTTCTTTTTTTCAATGGGCTCATCTCCTTAGTCCTGTTCCTTGTTCTTTCTGTAATTTGCGGGAGAAACGCAGGCGTACTTTTTGAACACCCGCGAAAAGTGAGCATAGTCGGTGAATCCGCACTCCTCGGCGATTTCGCTCACTGTCTTGTCCGAACCTGAAAGCAGCTGCTTTGCGAGCTCCATTCTGCCTGTAAGGATATCCTTGGTACACGGTATGCCGAATCGGAGCTTGTACAGGCGCTGGAAATGCGACACCGACATACTCAGCTGCTCCGCTATCTGCGGTATGTTCCAGTCGTCGGCGGGAGAGTCGTATATCTGCCTGCGTATGCTGTCCATTTCAATATCGTAGTGGGTGTGTTTGCTTCTGACCGTCGGGTCGAAGCAGCTCTTAATTTCGGTGAAAATCGCCCGCATTATGTGCTTGAGCGATTCGTTCTTTTCGGGCTTGTCGGCGGCGTATATCTCCGCGCACACGGCTATCAGCTTCGAGACTGCGTCGGAATCGAGCACTATCGGGACGTTGTACTCTATACCGAGCGAGTCGAGGAAGTCGCTGTCGTCGTCCTCAATGTCGAATCTGATGAAGTCGTCGTTGTACTCCTCGCCGTCCGCGTAAATGGAGTGCGGGAAGCAGCTCTCGATGATGAAGGCGGTGTTGCTGCCGACGCGGTATTCGCGCTCGCCCATACAGATACGAGCCTTCGACCGCACGACTATCAGCTGCATTCCGTGTATGCCGTCGGGACGCTCCTTCGCGAAATCCGCCGTGTGCTTCCAGTTGCTGCCGAGCATATTTATCTGCACGGTATCCCTCCTCTCCCTTGCGGGCTTCTTTATTAATATTATACGATAATATCAACATTGTGTCAAGAAAATGTGCAACAAAAACACAAGTACGTGATAGAAAAGTCCATTGCTAAATCGTGAATCAAATGTTATGATAATGTTAACAAGAAGGACGAAATGTCAGAGGGAATGATTAAAATTTGAGGAGGATCAGAAAATGAAACAGGCAAGAAAACTTTCAGCAGCACTCGCTTCATTCGCTGTCGCGGCTTCCGTCGTAGGCTCGCTTGCTGCACCGCTCCCTGCAAATGCGGCTTATGGAGTCGGCGGCAACGGCAAGGCGATAATGGAGTACCTCGACCGCGGTATCTATGCCGTCAAAAACGGCGGCGGTATGTTCGTGAGCTGGCGCTATAACGCCAATGACTCCGACACCGCGGAGTTCAGGCTCTACCGCGACGACAAGCTCATCTACACGAGCAAGTCGGGCGATGCCACCTGCTATCAGGACAACGGCGGCAGCGCGAACTCGAAGTACCGCGTTGACTGCGTCGAGGGCGGAAAGGTCGTGAACTCGCAGAACTGCACGAAGACATCGGGGACTAACTACTTCGACATCAAGCTCGACCGTCCCGGCAGCCAGTATTCGCCCAATGACTGCGCGGTCGGCGACGTCAACGGCGACGGACAGTACGAAATTTTCCTGAAATGGGACCCGTCCAACCAGAAGGACAACTCGCAGGAGGGCAAGACCGAAAAGGTCTACATCGACTGCTACACCCTCGAAGGGAAGAGACTGTGGAGAGTTGACCTCGGGCAGAATATCCGCGCAGGTCAGCACTACACTCAGATGTGCGTGGCTGACTTCGACTGCGACGGCAAGGCGGAGCTCATCACCAAGACCGCCGATGGCACTAAGGACGGCATGGGCAAGACCATAGGCGACGGCAGCAAGAGCTACGCGAACGGCAAGGGCTATATCCTCGACGGTCCCGAGTATCTGTCGCTGTTCGACGGTCAGACAGGAAAGTGCCTCGACACTATCGACTTCCCCGTTCCGCGCGGCAAGGTCAGCGACTGGGGCGATAACTACGGCAACCGCGTCGACCGCATGAACGGCGGTATAGCCTACCTCGACGGTGTTCACCCGTCGGCAATTTACGGCAGAGGCTACTACACGCGCCTCACATGGTCGGCTGTGGACGTAAGGGACGGAAAGCTCGTCAAGCGCTGGGTCTATGACAGCGGCAACAAGGGCGGAGCTTACGGCAACGGCAACCACAACGTAATGGCTGCCGACGTCGATAACGACGGCAAGCAGGAGGTCATTACGGGCTCTGCCT
The DNA here is from genome assembly GCA_946183385.1 of uncultured Ruminococcus sp. Lineage (GTDB taxonomy): Bacteria > Bacillota > Clostridia > Oscillospirales > Ruminococcaceae > Ruminococcus. Next base: position 2,501 of record CAMHBN010000023.1, on the reverse strand, counting down.
GTATCGACGACAACGGCAAGCTCCTGTGGTCCTCGGGCGACAAGCACGGCGACGCCATGCACGTCGGAGATCTCATCCCCGACCACGAGGGTCTGGAAGTATTCGAGTGCCACGAGAGCAGTCCCTACGGCGAGTCCTGCTACGATGCGGCAACGGGCAGGAAGCTCTTCCACATCAACGGCACCAAGGATACGGGAAGATGCGCTGCCGACAACGTATGGGCAGGAAACAAGGGCGCCGAGTTCTGGGGAGCTGCCGACAACAACGTCTACGACAAGAGCGGCAAGAAGATAGCAGGCTCGAAGCCGGCACAGAACTTCTTCATCTACTGGGACGGCGACCTCGAGCGCGAGATACTCGACGGAACAAAGATCACCAAGATGACTGGCGCAGGCACTTACAAGAACATCTTCACCGCGGGCGACTGCTCCGCAAACAACGGCTCGAAGAATGTTCCCTGCCTCTCCGCCGACCTCTTCGGCGACTGGCGCGAGGAGCTCATTCTCCGCACAAGCGACAACTCCAAGCTGCGCATTTGGTGTACCACAGATACGACGAAGGTTAGGCTCACGACGCTCATGCACGATATGCAGTACCGCGCACAGGTCGCCTGCGAGCAGAGCTGCTATAATCAGCCGCCTCACGTCAGCTACTACCTCAGCAGCGACGCCGCTCTCCCGGCGAGACCGAGCGTGAAGCTCAACAATACCCCCGATACCACCGTAATTGATATCCCTTCTACGACAGAGCCTGCGGTCACAACTGTTCCCACGACTGCCACAGCTGCTACAACTGTTCCCACGACTACCAAGGTCGTTACAGCTGTGAATCTGAAATTTGACCTTGGCGCAAATAATGCAAATGGCTTTACCTCGGTAAAGGCAGCAGATAAATACGATAAAAACAAGGGGTACGGCTTCTCAGGCAACGACGTCAAGGACGTTGCAGCAGCGGGAAAGAACGAACTCAGTGATGCAGTCCAGTTTACAGGGAAAACCACTTTTAATGCAGATGTTGCCAACGGACTGTACAAGGTAAAAGTCACTCTCGGCAACACAGCCCGCACAAGCGTATACATGGAGAATATGCTGCAAATAGTCAATATGACGGGCAATAACGCAGTCGATGAGATAATACTCCCTGTAACTGACGGTCAGCTCAATATCCGAGCAGCAGCAGGAAAGGAAGGCAACGCTTACTCAATCAGTGCGATCGAGATAAACAAGATATCAGACAGCACCACAATGCCTTCGACAATATGGCTCTGCGGAGATTCCACAGTCTGCAACTATTACCCTCTCGATTCCAATAATCAGGCAGGCTGGGGACAAATGCTCGGAAAGTACGTTGACAACGGCTGGTACATCAGAAATATGGCAGCCAGCGGCGAATACGCAAAGGGATTTGTTGACCATGGTAACTTCGAGTGTATTGAAAAATACGGCAAGAGCGGAGATGTATTCGTAATATCTATCGGTATCAACGACGGAAAGTATTACAAAGGCGACGAGTACAAGAAAGTCGTTTCCGATATGGTAAAGAGAGCTAAGGCAAAGGGTATGGACGTTATCCTTGTCAAGCAGCAGGGCAGGAAGGGCGATTCCTCTCTTTCACCGCTGCTCAAGAGCAGATACTTCGCAGCAGAGCTTGACCAGATAGCCTCCGAACAGAATTGTCAGGTAGTTGATCTGTTCACCCTCTGGCAGGACTACTGCGTATCAATCGGAGCTGCAAAGGCAGATTCTATGTATATTGATAATGTTCATCCTAACCGTACAGGTGCTGACAAACTCGCAGAGCTCTTTGCTTCAAAGTTTGAAAAAACTACCTCCGGCGGTAATGATATAGCTGTAAATCCTCCGCAGCCTGCCGCAGAGCTGCAGGACGGTCAGATATATGTGCTGCGCAATGCCGAGAGCGGACTGTACCTCGGCGCTGAGAGCACCAATGCCGCGAATAATACAAATATAATTCAGAGCGGCAGCAGTGGTGCTCAGAGGCAGTTCAAGGCGGTAGCCGTAGGCGACGGATACTACTGCTTCGTGTCGCAGCTCGGCGACGGAGCTTCCTACGCTCTCGACATCAACGGCAAGAAAACCGCCGACGGCACGAATATCGAGCTCTACGAGCTTAACAAGGGCGACAATCAGCAGTTCAAGGCTGTTAAGAATGACGACGGCTCGTATAAGCTGGTCGCGAAGATAGCGAATGACGCTTCCTGTGTCTCTGCCGAAAGAGAGGGCGGCAATGTGCAGGAGTGGACGCTCAACGGCAGTGCCTCGCAGAACTGGTTCATTGAGACGGCTCAGTCGGCAGCTGCAACAACGACAACTACTACAGCACCGACTACCACAACTACTACTGTCACCACAGCGACAACGGTGACAGCTCCCGAGACAACGACTACTGCCGCTGCAGAAACAACAGCCGCGGCGGGTATGCTCGGAGATGTCAACCTCGACGGCAGAGTCACGGTGGCGGACGCGGTGGCTATACTCCAG
>CAMHBN010000022.1 GCA_946183385.1 uncultured Ruminococcus sp. | reverse complement strand
CACGAGCGCCTCGGCGCCGACTATCCTGCCGCTCTTATCGACGATGGCTTGCAGATAAGGGCGTATCTGTCCCTCGGCGAGCGCGTCGTCGAGCTGGGTGGATATGTGCTGACCCCACAGCACGTTCCTGCGCATATTTTCGTCGTATACCGCGACGTGCTTGTGGTAGTCGTCCTTTATCGTGGTGAGAGCAAGGTTTGCGCGGTCTATCATCACGCTGATGTCGGTGCTCGGGTCTGTTATCTCGTACACGCCGAGGTGGACGAGGATAGTATACTCGACTGTTCCGTCGCCGACCTTGTAGTCGGAGAATCTCCTGTTCATCTCGTCGGTGTCGAATTCGTCAACGGGTATGCAGGCGGCGAATATATCGCCCGCTATCCTGCCGTATACGCTGTTATCCGTCAGCGTGGCGCGTATGCGCTCGGCGAGATAGATGAGCACCTTGTCGCCGAATTCATTGGAGAAGATGTCGTTTACCATCTTGAAGTTCCTGATGTTGAGGACTACGATGTAGTGCTTTACATCAGGAGAGCTGCGCAGCTGCTCGGATATGCGGCTGTAGAGATATTCCCTCGTGTACAGACCCGTGAGCCTGTCGTGCGTGGCGTTGTACATCTCGCGCTTGAGCTTGCGCTGCTCTTCGGTAGTGTCGCGGACGGTGAGGAACGAGCCCGCGAATCTGCCGTGGTCGTCGTTGACGTGGTGGTTCTCGATGTTGTAATACTGTGCGTCGTCGTCCTCTCCGAGCACTACGCCTGTGAACCAGTTGTCGGGCTTGTCTGTGCAGTCGCCCAGCTTTTCGCCGATCACCTTGTCAGCCTTGTCTATGGTGTCGTCGTTCAGACCTGTGAGCTCCTTGGCGGGCTCGTTAGCCCATATACACTTGCCGTTGGAGTCGAAGAAGAACAGGGCTTCGGGCATCTCGGAGGCTATATTCGCGAGCATACGGTCGAGCAGACGCATGGGGCGGTAGTACAGCGAGAAGTAGAATATCAGCAGTCCTATCACGCCGAAGCCTATCATCGAGCGGTCTACGGGCGTGCGCGAGAAAATGTAGAACGACTGCCACAGCGCCGCAATCACGAGCGAGCCGAATACGACGGAATATCGCTCGGAATATATCCTCGACGAGTGTATCATCTTGCGGAAAAGCATGATCAGCACCACGATTAGTATGCCGTATACAACCAGACGGTGGAACGTCTGTCCGAGCTTGGGAACGAGGCGGTAGTAGTTGAAGCCGTCCACCTTTATGGGCTCGGTGGTGAATGCCTGATGGAAAAACGGGTCGAAGGCGTACTGTGCCATATCCGCCGCGAGGAGGAGCTCGAGCACGAACCTCAGCCTGCTTCCCTTCCACTTGTTATTGCAGTATTCCGTGACGAATTTGTACATCGACCATATCATGAAGTCCATGCCGAGAAAGTAGATATAGTAACCTATCCTTGCGGGAACGACTGTCCCCGAGCGGATGATTATAAGATTTCCGATAATAGGCGGGGTTATGAATGCCGTGAACATGGCAACCGAGCTGCCGATGAGCTTTTTTGACGTCAGAGCCGCTGCGGAACAGCTTCCGAGCGCCATTATCAGGAAAACGAAGATGATCGAAAACTGATCCCTCATATTATCACCTGACCTTTATCTACCAGAGAAAAATGTATAATAATCCTATGTTATTATAACATAAAAACTGTAAAAAGACAACAACTTTATAAAAAGTTTACACATTATACACGAATTTATCGCTATAATTTCGCGGTCAACTGTTGCTTTTTTTGGTAAAGTGTGCTACAATGATTATGAACCACATTTTATAAGTGCGAAGGGAGGCGCTTGTATGGATCTGGTACCAAACGAGAAATTTTATGAGCTGTTCGTGAAAATGGTAAGTCAGATGAACAATACAGAGTATTTCGACCGCGAAGGCTTCATCGGCACACTCAGAGAGCTTTCGGAGGCATACCGCATTTCGCGCGGCGTCACAGAATTCTATATCAATGAAAACAAGGAAAAGCTCGGCGAGGGCGAGATAATGTGCGACTACGACAACGACAAGGGCGGTCCCGCTATTATTCAGCACCGCTTCGTCACGAAGTCGCAGGCTGTCATCAAGGGTACTCTCTATCGCTCCGAGGACGAGGAGCCGCTATCAGAGACTGATTTAAAGAGGCTCGACCTCGTTGTGCTCGAGCTGCTCAGCTTTGTTGCGCGAAACCGCCTTGCCGCCGCGATAGAGGCCCTCGGCTTCTATGACGACTTCGGCTACAAGAACCGCCGTGCGTTTATGCGTCAGGTCGAGCGGCTCTTCGGTCAGGGCAGGCTGTGCGGGAACTATACCGCTATGCTGATAAACCTGCGTCACTTCACGATAATCAATCAGGATATCGGTCGGCAGAACGGCGATATCGTTATGAAGAATTTCTATAAGCTCATCGCCGCAATAGCCGACGCCGACGGTATCGTCAGCCGACTTGGCGGAGACAGCTTCCTCGCACTGATGAGGAATGAGCTGGTCGAGCACGTCCTCACGATACTGCGCGGCGTGCCCATATACTACGACAAGGAAAACGAAAAGCGCGTGATGGTCTATGCGCGTGCGGGTATCTATGAGATCCCCGAGGATTTTTCCTTTGAATCGCATGGCGATATCATGGACAAGCTCAACCGCGCCTACCACGCCGCCAAGCAGAGCTCGAGCGAGACTATCTCCTACTATAACGAGAGTATGGGCGTGAAGCGCGATTCGGAAATGCGCATTCAGCAGCTCTTTGAGCCCGCGCTCGCAAGGAAGGAGTTCAAGGTCTACTATCAGCCCAAGGTCGATGTAAACACGGGCGAGATAGTAGGCGCGGAGGCTCTGTGCCGATGGTTCCACGAGGATAAGATGATACCTCCCGCGGACTTCATCCCCGTGCTTGAGCAGAGCAACGATATATGCCTCCTCGACTTCTATATCCTCGACATGGTCTGCGCCGATATACGCAGGTGGCTCGACGCCTGCCTCGAACCCGTGCGCACCTCCGTCAACCTGTCGAGAAAGCACCTCATCGACATCGACCTGCTCAGGCATATCATCGAGATAATCGACCGCCACAATGTCCCGCACCAGTACATCGAGATTGAGCTCACCGAAACGACCACCGATGTAGAGTTCCGCGTGCTCAAGCGCATTGTCAGCGGCTTGCAGGACGAGGGGATATATACCTCCGTCGATGACTTCGGTATGGGCTATTCGTCGCTGAACCTCATCCGCGAGATACCGTGGAATGTGCTCAAAATAGACCGCTGCTTCCTCCCGGAGGACGACGAGGACGAGTCGAGCGTTACGAGCCTGATGTACCGCCACGTTGTCGCGATGGCGCTCGATATCGGGCTTGAATGTATCACCGAGGGCGTCGAGACCACCAAGCAGATAGAGATACTCCGCGCCAACCACTGCCAGCACGCGCAGGGCTTCATCTTCGATAAGCCGCTCCCGCGCGACCGGTTCGAGAAGGTGCTCAGCCGCCACAGGTACGACCTTGCGGAGATACTGAAATAGCCGGGCTGACAAAAACCTGCCCCATTACACATTCAGCACGTTTTGTGTCTGCCTGTATTTTTACGGCGGCGATAGCGACCGCCTCTTCGTGAAGGAGATATAAGTGCTCCCTTGACATTCATATTTCAGTGTGATATAATGTCTATGCAGCCTGAAGCTGAGGGAAGTGCGGTGAGAGTCCGCCACAGCAGTCACTACCGTATGAGGCGTGTGCCGAAGTCGGGTCGCTCGTCAGGCGTGCGGATATTCTCGTTTTTGGACAGTGAAAAACGGAGCATCGTTTGTTTTGTTCGTTTTCCGCTTTCCATCTGCAAGGAAAGCATTTTTATTGTTAAAGGAGAGGTCACCATGAAAAAATTCATCGCTGCGGCTGCTGCCGCATTCATCACCTGCTCGGCTATGAGCGTTACCGCTTTCGCTGAGGAGAACTCAGCCGATATCTTCGTATCTGTTATCGACGCCGAGAGCAAGGTCGCTGTTGCACAGGAGGCTGTTACCGTTACCGATATCGACAGCGACGGCAAGCTCACCGTAAACGATGCGCTCGTTATCACCCACGATAAGTTCTTCGAGGGCGGCTCCGAGGCAGGCTACAAGACTGTCGAGACACAGTACGGCGATTCCATCGACAAGCTCTGGGGTGTTGAGAACGGCGGAAGCTACGGCTACTATATAAACAACAACATTGCTATGGGTCTTACAGATGAGCTGAAGAGCGGCGATTACCTCAACGCTTTCATCTATCCCGATCCCAACGGATGGGCTACTACATTCTACAGCTGGTTCGACAAGAACAACACCGAGGCAAATGAGGGCGACGAAATTGAGGTCACTCTCAAGCGTGCAAGCTTCGACGAGAATTATCAGCTGGTGCCCGTTGCAGTCGAGGGTGCGGCTGTCACCGTTAACGGCGAGGCTACAGACGTCAAGACAGACGCCGAGGGCAAGGCTAAGATAAAGCTCGACAAGGCAGGCAGGAACGTTATCAGTGCAGGAAGCATCGAGGGTATGACACTTATCTCTCCCGTGCTCATCGCTGACGTAAAGGCTGCCGAGACTACAACTACCACTACAGAGGCTGCAACTACTACCACTACTACTACAACAACTGCTACTACTACCGCTTCAACTTCTACTGCTAAGTCTACCGCAGCAGCAGGTACAGCTTCGCCCAAGACAGGCGATACAGGTGCGGCAGTTTCGCTCGTTCTTCTCGGAACAGGCGTGTTTGCAGCATTCTCTCTGAGAAAGAAGCATGAGAACTAAGGCTCTCGGAGGGCTGATGTGCCGGGCGGCAGCGCTGGTGCTGCTGCTCGCGCTCGTACCTATAAGAGCCGCAGGCTACGGATATACCGCCGACGAGGTCGATGACCTTATCGGCGGTATACTTGCTTATAAGCTCGAAGAATCGGGCGCGGACGACGTTCAGGAGTGGATAGACGGCTACCTCTCCGAGAAGGCGGGTGTGATGTCGGAGTGGTACATCATCGCGCTCAGTCAGGACGGTGTGCGCGGGATGGGCTCTTATGAGCGGGCGCTGAAAGGTTACATCGGCTCGACTAAGATAAACTCGGCGACCATGCGAGAGAAGTACGCGCTCGCGCTGTGTGCGGCGGGGAGCTCCGACAGCTATATCGCGGATATCCTCGACGACTCCATCGGCGCGAACGGAATTATGAGCCGTATCTACGGTCTGCACGTCCTCAACAACGGCTACACCTGCGATAAGTATACAGCCGAATCCGTCGCGGACGAGCTCCTTGACCTCCAGTATAACGACGGCGGCTGGGCGCTCTTCGGCGAGTACGGCGACATCGACGTCACGGCTATGACTATACAGGCTCTTGCTCCGTACTATGACGAGCGCGGCGACGTCCGTGCAGCGATAGACCGCGGGCTGGAGCTCCTCTCGCGCAGACAGATGGACGACGGCGGCTATCAGAGCTTCGGGACGCCCAATCCCGAGAGCTCCGCGCAGGTGCTTGTGGCGCTGTCGGCGCTCGGTATCGACTGCGGCGAGGACAGCCGCTTCATCAAGGACGGCAATACCATCATCGACAGTATGCTGACCTATCGGCGTGCGGACGGCGGATACAGCCACGTTGCGGGCGGCGATTTCAACGAGACTGCCACCATTCAGGCGATGTATTCCTTCGTCGCGTACAAGCGTATGCTCGAGGGCGAGGGCCCGCTCTATGTCATCGACGCGCGGCAGCCCGTTTCGGCTCCCGTGCAGACCACGGCGGCTCAGACGAGTGCGGTCACGACGGCTAAGGCAGGGGAATCGGTGAGCACGACGGCGACATCACACAGCTCTGCATCGGAAAAGGTTACGACTGCATCGAGCGTGTCCGCGACCTCCGCGACGGCAACAGGTACGGCGATAACTTCGGCTTCGGACACAGCTTCCCATATCTCTGCAAGTTCTGAGCTGCCGACTACCGTAACCTCGGCGGGTACATCCGCGGCGGTGATAAGCTCCGCTGATAACGGAGAAAAAAGCGGCGGCTACAAGCCCGTCGCTATCATTGTAATCATCGGTGCGGGAGCTCTGCTGTCCGTGCTGCTGCTCGCGCTCGGCAAGCGCAGCTACAAGAACTTCATCTTCGTCGGCGCGGCTGTGGCGGCGGGAGTCGTCATCGTGCTCGTCACGGATATACGCTCCGCGGACGATTACTACGGCTCGGCGTCGGAGAAGACCAACGCCGTCGGGACGGTAACTATGGAGATACGCTGCGATACCGTGGTCGGGAAGTCCGACGCGGACTATATCCCCGCGGACGGCGTTATCCTGCCCGTGACCACGTTCGACATCGAGGCGGGCGATACCGCCTACGACGTGCTCACCGACGCGGCGCAGACCTACGGCATACAGATAGACGCGCGCGGCGGCTCGAAGAGTATGATATACGTCGCGGGAATAAATTACATCTACGAGTTAGATTTCGGCGACCTGTCGGGCTGGGTCTACCACGTCAACGGCATTTCGCCCTCGCGCAACAGCGGCGACTACGTCCTCTCGGACGGCGACGTCATCGAGTGGCTGTATACCTGCGAGCTCGGGCACGACCTTAACGAGGTGTACGAGGAATGAGAAGCTTTTCTGAATTTGACCCTGTGGCGGTGACGGTGTGGTTCTTCGCCGTAGTCGGAGTGGCGATGTTCTGCGGACATCCGCTCCTGATGGCGGTATCATTGGCGGGAGCGGTGCTGTTCTTCGCCGTCCGCAACGGCAGAAAGCACGGCAGGTCGCACCTGTTTTTTGTGCTGCTGTTCGCGGTGCTGGCGCTCGCGAACCCGCTCGTCTCCCACAACGGCGCAACGGTGCTCTTCGTGCTCAACGACCGACCCGTCACCCTCGAGGCGCTGCTGTACGGCGTGAATTCGGCGGCGATGATAGTCGGCGTGCTGTACTGGTTCCGTTCGTTCACGCAGATAATGACGAGCGAGAAGATCCTCTGCGTCGCAGGGACGGTCTCCCCGAAGCTGGCACTCGTGCTGTCGATGGCGCTGCGAGCCGTGCCGATGTTCGCGAGGCGGGCAAAGCAGGTCAGCGACGCGCAGAAGGCGATGGGGCTCTACAGCGAGGACAACATCATCGACGACCTGCGCGGGCGTATGCGCGTCTTTTCCATCATCTCGACGTGGGCGCTCGAAAACGGCATCATCACCGCCGACAGCATGACCGCCCGCGGCTACGGTACGGGCAGGCGGACACAGCTGCGGCGCTTCCGATTCACCGCCGCAGACGGCGTATTTACGGCAATTACGCTGGCTCTGCTCGGAGTTGTCGCCGCCGCGATAGCGACCGACTCGCTCACATTCACATTCTATCCGCGCATTGACGTCGGCGTGACGGGCACGCTCGGCGTGTGCGGGTCTATAGCATACGGAGCGCTCGTGCTCCTGCCGGTATTCATTGAAACGGAGGTGTCCCTGAGGTGGAAATACTTGCAGTCGAAGGTCTGACCTTCACGTATCCGAAATGCGGTTCTCCCGCCGTCAGGGACGTTTCGCTGACGCTCGAAAAGGGCGAATTTGCGGTGCTCTGCGGAGCTACGGGAAGCGGCAAATCCACGCTCCTGCGTATGCTCAAGCGCGAGCTCACGCCGCTCGGGGAGCGCACGGGGCGCATACTCTTCCGCGGGAAGGAGCTGTCAGAGCTCGCAGACCGCGATTCTGCGGCAAAAATAGGCTTCGTCATGCAGCAGCCCGAGCAGCAGATAGTCACCGACAAGGTGTGGCATGAGCTTGCGTTCGGGCTCGAAAACCTCGGCGTGCCGCAGGGCGAGATAGCCCGCCGCACAGCCGAAATGGCAAGCTATTTCGGCATCGGCGAGTGGTACGACAGGGACGTCTCCGAGCTCTCGGGCGGACAAAAGCAGCTGCTCAATCTCGCGGCGGTGCTCGTCATGCAGCCCGATATCCTCATTCTCGACGAGCCGACCGCGCAGCTCGACCCGATAGCGGCTTCCGACTTCATCGCCGCGCTGAAACGCCTCAACCGCGATATGTCGCTGACGATGATAATGGCGGAGCACCGCCTTGAGGAGGTCGTGCCGATATGCGACAGGCTGATGATAATGGAGGGCGGCACGCTCGCGGCGAACGGTGCTCCCGCGGACGTGATAACGCGGCTTCGCGGGCGGGAGGAGCTCCTGCGGGGGATGCCCGCGGCGTCGAGACTGTATGCGGAGCTCGAAAAGGGCGGCAGCTGTCCGCTCACTGTGCGCGAGGGACGGCGATATATCGAGGAAAACTACCGCTTCGAGACGAGGGAGCTCCCCGCGGAGGAGTATACCGTTCCCGTGGAGGCGGCACTGTCGCTGAAAGACGTGTGGTTCCGCTATGAGCGCGGCTCGCGCGATATCATCAAGGGGCTGGAGCTCGCAGTCGGGGCGGGGGAGATATTCTGTATCCTTGGCGGCAACGGCTCGGGCAAGACGACTACTCTCAACGCGGCGGCGGGGCTGCTGAAGCCCTACAAGGGCGATATACGCGTGTTCGGGAAGAAGCTGCGGGACTACAAAAACCGCTCGCTCTACCGCGAATGTCTCGCGCTGCTGCCGCAGGACGTGCAGACCACATTCCTGCACAATTCCGTGCGCGAGGAGCTGAGCGAGTGCGGCGCGGACGTGAAATCCCTTCCCTACGACGTTTCCCGCCTCATGGACAAGCACCCGTATGACCTCTCGGGCGGCGAGCAGCAGCTGGTCGCGCTTGCGAAGGTGCTCGCCTCGAAGCCGAAGCTGCTGCTCCTCGACGAGCCGACAAAGGGACTCGATGCGAATGCAAAAGCTGATATGACTGCGATTCTGCGGCGTCTGAAAGCGGACGGAGTAACCACCGTCATCGTCACGCACGACGTGGAGTTTGCCGCCGAAGCCGCCGACAGGTGCGCAATGTTCTTCGGCGGGCAGATAGTCTCGGTCGGCACGCCGCGCGAATTCTTCTCGTGCAGCAGCTTCTATACCACCGCCGTCAGCCGCATGACACGCGGCTTCTACGAGGGAGCGGTCACGGTCGCGCAGGCGGCGGAGCTCTGCCGTCTCAACGGGAAAAGGGAGGCGGCGCGATGATAGTGATAAAGAACCGCGACCTCCGCGGCGTGATACGCGTGGCAGTGCCCTTCCTCGTGATACCCGCGATAACGCTCGCGGGAGCCGTCGTCTTCGACCGCAAGCGCCACATCATCATATCCCTCGCGGTCGCGGCAATGGCTCTGCTGCTGTTCGCGGCGGGCTTCGAGCGCAAAACGACGGGCTCGCGGCGGCTGGTGATAGTTTCCGTGATGACGGCGCTCTGCTTCGCGGGGAGGTTCATTCCCTTCCTCAAGCCGATTGCCGCGCTCACGATAATCACCGCCCTCTACCTCGGCGGCGAGGCGGGATTCCTCGTCGGGGCAATGACGGCGGTGCTCTCGAATTTTTACTTCGGACAGGGTCCGTGGACGGCATTCCAGATGCTCGCGTGGGGTATGACGGGCTTCATCGCGGGACTGCTCGCGGAGCCGCTGAAGCGGCGTAAATGGGCGCTTCTCGTGTACGGAGCTCTCGCGGGCGTGGCGTACTCGTTCACGATGGACATCTGGACGGTGCTGTGGTACGCGGAGGGGTTCAGCTTCAGGCTCTACTTCGCGGCGCTGTTCACCGCGATACCATACACTGTCTCGTATGCGGTGTCGAACGTGCTGTTCCTCGCTCTGCTCGCGAAGCCGTTCGGGGACAAGCTCGACAGGATAAAAACTAAATACGGCGTGTGAGCGGGAGCGGGGTCATATAAACTCCACTCCCGCTTCTGCGAGCTTTTTGCGTGCTTTCGTGACCTTCTTTTCGGGAAATACGGTCACTGTTCCCGCTCGCACGACCTTTGCCGTGATGCCTCTTTTAGCCGCGCCCAGTGCCGTCGAGGTCACGCAGCCGCACTCGTCGAGCCCGCACAGGTGGAGCTCGGTATAGCCGCGCTCGCGCACCATTGCGAGCAGCTCCCTGTTCGTCAGCGCGTCGCCGAGCAGCTTGTCGAAGCAGAGGTCGGAGACGATATCGAGCCCGCCGTAGAGCTCCGCGCCTTCCGTGCCTGCGATGGAGTAGCCGAAGAGCAGGCGGTTAGTCGGCAGGTTCTGTATGATGTGGCGGATGTATATCACGTCGCAGCCCGCGTCGGCGTAGCGGTGGATGAGCGCGTTCACGTCAGCCGTGAGCTTCGGCGTGTCGTAGGAGAAATTGCTCCTGCGCTTCTCCCAGAGATAGTCGTTCTGCATATCTATCACGATAAGTGCTGTTTTCTTGTCCATATTCGTTCCTCCTCAGTCAAGATATCTTGCGGCGGACTCCCTTACGTAGCGCTCAAGTGCGCTGTCGTCGGTCAGGTCTGTGCCGCATATTTTTTTCAGCTCCGCGTGGCGCAGCACCGCGAGCTCGTGCAGGCTCGTCAGCTCGAATGCGATGAGCCGGCATTCGTCCCTGCTGCGTCTGCCCGCGAAGTGCTCCTCGACAAGGGGCAGTATCCCGAGCTCTTCGTCGGACGTACGGTTTAGCAGGATGAACTTCGTCGCCGCCTTTGCATAGCTGAAATTCGCTATCATCAGCCGCATCATGCGGCAGTGTATGAGAATGATGCGCTCGCGTGCGCTAATCCCCGCGGACATCAGTCCCGCGAGCTCGGTGTCGGCACGCTGTGCGTCGCTCAGAAGCTGCCTGAACACCTCGTACAGCAGCGCTTCACGCGAGCCGAAGCAGTAGTTTATCATCGCGAGGTTGACTCCTGCCCGCGACGTAATCGCCCGCGATGTCACCGTATCAACGTCATCGCAGCTCGTCATCAGCTCCTTTGCCGCGCTCAGAAGCGCCGACCTCGTGGCTTCTATGTCTCTTTTCATTGTATCGCCTCCGCAATTAAACGTGTTTAGTTGTAGATACATTATACACCTTTTCGGCGGCGTTGTCAAGAGGCGGGGACGCTCGTAAACTCGCTTATAACATAAATAAGGCAAGTTTGCTTTCGCGGTTGTAACATAAGGGGGACCGCATTTGCAGGGGCGAGGGGTTGTTGCTTTTTCTGTATTTTTATGATATAATGAATGCAAAAGCATTCATTTTCAGCGCATTGCGCGCTATACGATAAAAACGCTTACAGAAAGGAATCATCGCTATGAAGCTTCAACCCATCGTAGTTTCACTACTCGATACCGACCTCTACAAGTTCAATATGGATCAGGTCATCTTCCACAAGCACACCGACCTCTGCGGTCAGTATTTCTTCAAGTGCCGCAATAAGGACGTCGTTTTCACGCCCGAAATGGTGCAGGAGATAAACGAGCAGATAGACCATCTCTGCACGCTCAGCTTCAAAAAGGAGGAGCTCGATTATCTCCGCTCGATACGCTTCATCAAGGACGACTATGTCGAATTCCTGAGACTGTGGCACCCTATCCGCGACTACGTCACCGCGGAGCTCGACGGGGACGGTCAGCTGCGTATCGTCGTGGACGGTCCGCTGTTCTCGGCTATGCAGTTCGAGATATACCTGCTCGAGATAGTCAACGAGGTCTACTTCCGTATGAAGTTCGACTACGACAGGCTGAGGAAGTCTGCGGAGGAGAGGCTCGACGCGAAGATAAAGGCTCTCAACGACGGCACCTACACCTTCAAGTTCGCGGAGTTCGGCTGCCGCAGAAGGCTCTCCCGCGAGTGGGAGGATGTTGTCGTGAAGAGGCTCTGCACCGAGACTGACAAGTGTGTGGGCACGTCGAATGTGTATCTCGCGATGAAGTACAACGTTACGCCCATCGGTACTTATGCGCATGAGTTCGTGCAGATGTATCAGGGAATCGACTCGATACCGCTCGCCTATACCAATCACTACGCGATGAAGGACTGGTACGACGAGTACGACGGCGACAACGGTACGGCGCTGACCGATACCGTCACCACCGACCTGTTCCTGCTCGACTTCAACCGCTCGATGGTCAACAACTATACGGGCGTCCGCCACGACAGCGGCGACCCCTACGCGTGGGGCGACAAGATAATCGCGCATTATAAGAGCTTCGGCGTTGACCCCAAGACCAAGCTCCTGCTGTTCAGCGACAGCCTCGACTTCGACAGGGCACAGAAGCTCCACGAATACTTCTGCGACAAGTCGAAGGTGTCGTTCGGTATCGGCACGTTCTGCTCGAACGACACCGAGGAGCAGGCGCTGAATATCGTTATCAAGCTCCAGTACGTCAACGGCAGACCCGTCGCGAAGCTCTCGGACGATATCGGCAAGGCTATGTGCCGCGACGAGGAATACCTCGAATATCTCAAGCGCTCTGTTGATTTCAGAATCAAAAGAGAAACAGGAAAATAATGTAGGGACAAAAAGAAAGCCATAGAGAATCATCTCTATGGCTTTTTTCATCGATTGCGGCGGAGCTTTCCTGTGCGCTCGTAGAACTGCTGTTTTTCCTCGTACAGCATTTTGTCGGCGCGGTTGTAGAGGACATCCGTGGTGCTCTTGTCCGTATTCATCGCATAGCCGACAGAGCAGGTGTACTCCGTCTTTGCCACGTTTTCCTTTATGCGTGCTGTCAGCGCCTGTACGTCCGCCTCGGACGAGCCCGTGCAAAGTATGATGTACTCGTCGCCGCCGATGCGGTATACGCGCTGTCCGTGCTGCGCGGACTTGCTGAAGCAGTCGGCAAGCGTTTTCAGAGCCGTATCGCCCGCAAGGTGTCCCGCGCTGTCGTTTATCTCCTTCAAGCCGTTCATATCAATCGCTACCAGCGCCGTTAAACTGCCAGCGTACTTCTCTGCGTCGGAGTAGTAGCTCTGGCGGTTCAGCAGCTTCGTCAGCGGGTCGCGCTTCGTGAACTGCTGGAGCAGGAACACGTAGTAGATAAGCACGTCCATGGCAATGGTGATGTTGAACCAGTGGTCGGAGAAGCTTTGCAGCTCGAGCGGCATTATCATGCACAGCAGAGCCGTCAGCGAGAGGAATATCAGTATGATGTAGTCCTCTATCTGATATCTGCGGGTGCGGAATATGCTTATGATAAGGTATAATATGTACAGTCCCGTGACGAAATACGGGAGATAGCCAAGTGTGCCGCGCTGGAAGTGGTTGTCATCTGTGAAGTAGAAGACTATGCCCGTCGGTACCGAGATGAAGCACAGTGCCGCGTTTATCACAGCGGGTATGTAAAGCAGCTTCCTCTCGTTCGGGAACAGTATCATAATAATGCTCACAAGTATGAATGCAATGAGCGAGTAGCTCGCCGCGCTGAATACAGGGCGCATTATGCTGTACTCAGCCTGATTGCCGAGGCAGGTCTCGGTGTAGCAGAATATGGAATACACAAACTGCATTATGTTCGTGAGGATTATCTGCCAGACCATTCGCCTGTCGAGCTGCTTGTCGGAATACAGGAGTATCGCCATACCAGCCAGCACGACCAGTAAGCCCCAGTGCTCGGACAGGTAGCCGGATATTGTCATTGATCGTTCACGTCCGTTCTGCTGTGGGAGAGTTGGAAATATCAGTTGTCTGATTCGGGATATACGGGAAGGTCGTCTTCACTGATGACGCCCGCATCTACACGCTGTATGGTCAG
>CAMHBN010000021.1 GCA_946183385.1 uncultured Ruminococcus sp. | reverse complement strand
CCTTGACAACCGCTGAGAACTGCTGCCAGGACGTTGGAAATGGCGAGGTCGTAATCATTATGTGCATGAAAATCGAAATGACGTCTTGGGTAACGCTTCACCATCTTGCGCATATATTCGATGACATTCAACGGATTTAGTATTCCGAGCGTGTCAGGAAGCATAAACCTTTTGACCGGTGTCGCTTGAAGCGAGTCCATCAACTGATAGACATACTCCGTCGATTCTTTCATGCCGTTGCTCCAGTCTTCAAGGTAAACATTGACATTAATGCCCGATTTGTCAGCGTATTCTATTGTTTTTAAAATGTCGTCAATATGTTCTTCGGGCTGTTTTTTCAGTTGGTAAAGGCAATGAGTGAGAGAACCTTTGCAAAGCAGATTGAGATTCTTGCAGCCACACTCCTTTAACCAGTCGACAGACTGCGTTCCGTCCACAAAACCCAGTACTTCGACGCGGTCTAAAAGGCCATTGTCTGATGCCCATCGGCATATGAGCGAGACAGCTTCTTTTTCGCCTTCGGAAATCCGGGCTGAGGCAACTTCAATTCTGTCAACATTCAGACTTTGCAAAAGAAGTCGGGCTATAGCCAGTTTCTCATGTGGCACAAACGATACATTTTGCGTCTGTTCTCCATCACGCAAAGTAGTATCCATGATTTCGATGAACGGATGTATGTTCTGCTTCATCGCATGTCAAACCTATTTTCTTGTTCGTACTTTTCAATCTTAGATTTATTCTCCAAGAGATAGTCTATATCGTCAAGCGCATTTTCAAGGCAGTACTTTTTATAACCGTTAATCTCGAAAAATTCTTTCTGCAATCCCGCAAAGTTTGAGATATTCAAGCGCAAGGGCGCCTTCGCCGACCTGTACAAATTCATGGAGGACGACCCCGAGGTCAACCGCGACACCCTCAACAGCCATATCCTCGACCTCTGCGAATACGAGGGCAGGCTCTACTCTATTCCGACCTATTATATCGTGAACACGATGATAGGCAAGTCCGAATACGTTGGCACTAAGCAGAACTGGACAATTGACGAGTTCGTTGACCGCTGGAATGCAATGCCCGCGGGCTCAATGGTGAATCACAGCCTAACCGCCGAGTACATCTACTACGATGTGCTGAGGGCTAACACCTCCGCGTTCATCGACTACGACAAATTCGAGACCCACTTCGACCACCCCGACTTCCGCAAAATGCTCGAATTCTGCAAGGGCTTCGAGAGCAATATGGGTCAGAAGCTGGAAGGCGCCTATGACCAATCCAGACCGAACCTCGTCGAGCTGTACAGGATATGGGGCTACAACGGCGCAATTTACGAGGACGTGGACTATGCAAACAACACCGTCGGTTACCCGCATATCCGCGACGGCGAGATGACCCTCGTCGGCTTCCCGACCTCCGACGGCAGAGGAGCATACCTTAACGGAGGCGGTGGTTTCGGCGATATCTCCATTCGCGCCAATATCTCCGAAGACAAGCAGGAGGCGGCTTGGAAGTTCATTCGCGAATTCTACCTTGAGGAGTTTCAGCTTGAAAACTTCGCACAAGCCAACGAGTACACCGACCATGAGAACGGTCAGCCCGCCAAAACATGGACGATACTGAGCGGCTTCCCGATAAACAACGCCGCCCGCAAAACGACGGCGGAGCGCTTTATGAGCGGCTACTACGATAACGTGAACTATACCCTGTCGGTGCAGAACAAGGTCTGCAAGGACAACCTCACGCAAGCCGATATCGACTTCATGGACGACTATGTCAGCTCCATAGACCGCTGGGGAGCAGGCACTGACCGCGAGCTCTTCAACATAGTCGAGTACGAGGTGCTCGCGTACCTGAAAGGCGAGCAGGATATCGACACGACCGTAGATGTAATACAGAACCGCGCAAATATATGGATAAGCGAACAGATGTAATAAGCATAAAACAGCGGCACTCAACAGAGTGCCGCTGTTTTGTTTTTATGCGATTTGAAACTTGATTTATACCCTGATATATGATATGATAATAATATCCTTTCAGAACAGGAGCAACGGTAAATGAAAAAAATCATAATAATAGAAGATGAAAGCGCCCTGCGTGATGAACTGGCGGTATTGCTTCAAAATGCAGGCTATGAAACGGTTTGTGTAACGAACTATGATAATGTATCGGAGCAGATGAAAGACGCCGACGCCGACCTGATACTGCTTGATATCAATCTTCCGAATGTCAACGGCGAAACGCTTTTGCAGGAATTCCGCAGGAGAAGCGAAACTCCTGTCATAATGCTGACCAGCCGCACCAATGAGATCGACGAAGTGCTGTCCATAAGCTACGGTGCGGACGATTATATCACAAAGCCCTATAATCCGACTATCCTGCTGCTTCGTATCTCGGCAGTGCTGAAACGCTCAGCAAAGAACGCAACAGTGCAGAAGTACCACGAAGCCGAGGTCAGCACGGTAAAGGGCAGTCTTGTACGTAATGGCACAGAGCTGATACTCACAAAAAATGAAATGATAATATTTCAACTCCTGCTCGACCGTATGGGCGAGATAGTGACCCGCGATGAGTTGATGACAGCTCTGTGGGACAACGACGAATTTGTGAACGACAATGCATTGTCTGTCAATATCAGCCGCCTGCGCGGAAAGCTTGCGGAGCTCGGCTATCCCGACGCGATAGAAACACGTAAGAAGCAGGGGTATATACTTAAATGAGACTGACTGAATTCATGCGCGACAGGCTGACAGCCTACCTGATATATGCGATAACTTGGGTACTTGTGCTCATTTTCCTTTTCGCTTTCCATGTCCCCGCAGAAGCAGTAATCATCGTGAGCATACTTGTGCTACTCGGAGCTGTTGCTGCCGAACTGTGGGCTTTCCTGCGCAAGAGAAGCTACTATGACAAGCTTGTGTCCGACCTCTCTCAGCTCGATAAGAAGTACCTGTTGTCCGAGATGCTGGATGAGCCCGAATTCCTCGATGGACACATTCTTTACGAAGCCATACGCGAGGCTGACAAGTCTATGTGCGAGCACATCGCCGAGTACCGCCGAGAGAGCTCGGATTTCCGCGAATACATCGAGCTGTGGGTCCACGAGATAAAGCTTCCCGTGGCGGGCTTGCAGCTTATGTGTCACAACGACGGAAATACGCGCTATAATGAGCAGCTCAGGCGTATCGACGAGTATATCGAGAATGTCCTCTATTACGCCCGCAGCGGAAGCGCAGAGAAGGACTACATTATTAAGCCCGTATCCCTCAAACGCACATTCGGGGAGATTGCAGTCAGGAATCGTGAGGAGCTCCAAGAGCGCGGGATATCCCTCAGTACGTCCGACCTCGAAGCCGAAGTTATGACCGACGGCAAATGGCTCTCGTTTATACTCGGACAGCTTATGAGCAACAGCCTGAAGTACGGCGCGACAGAAATAATCGTGACAGGGGAGGACTTCCCGGACAGGACAGTTCTGCACTTCCGCGACAATGGTATTGGAATACCCGAAAGTGACCTTCCGCAAATCTTCGAGAAATCGTTTACTGGCGAGAACGGGCGCACGCATAACAAATCCACGGGCATGGGATTGTATATCGTCAAGAAGCTGTGTGACAGGCTCGGGCACACAGTTGAAGCGAGCTCCGTACAGGGTGAATTTACCGAGATATCCATAACCTTCGGCAAGAACGAGCTCTACAAATTTGAGTAGCTCCGACCTTACAAAATTGTAAGGTACTGTAAGATTAAAACAGCGACGCGCACGCGGAAATGCTGTATGATAGTATACAGAAAGGAGCTGTTGACAATGGAATTACTCAAAATACAGCAGATAGAAAAATACTACGGGAGCAAGTCGAGCCTCACAAAGGCGATTGACGATATCTCATTCTCAGTGGACAAGGGAGAGTTCGTCGCTATAATGGGAGCCTCGGGAAGCGGCAAGACCACTCTCCTCAACTGCATATCCACCATAGACCGCGTTACAGCGGGACACATCTTCCTTGAAGGCACAGACGTGACCGCGCTCAAGGGCAAGGCGCTGAACAAATTCCGCCGTGACAATCTCGGCTTCATCTTTCAGGACTTCAACCTCCTCGACACGCTGACAGCTTATGAGAACATCGCTCTTGCCTTGTCGATACAGAAACAGTCGGCAAATGAGATAGACGCCGCAGTAAAGAAGGTATCCGAACAGCTCGACATCAAAGATGTGCTGAGCAAGTACCCGTACCAGATGTCGGGCGGACAAAAACAGCGTGTAGCCTCGGCACGCGCAATAGTTACAAGTCCCAAGCTCGTGCTCGCGGACGAGCCCACAGGCGCGCTTGACTCAAAATCGGCAAAGCTCCTGCTCGAGCGCTTCCGCTACCTCAACAGAGAGTGTGGAGCTACAATAATGATGGTAACTCACGACAGCTTCACCGCAAGCTACGCGAGCCGTATCATCTTCATCAAGGACGGCAAAATATTCAGCGAACTCAGCCGCGGAGACAACACCCGCAAGCAGTTCTTCGACAGGATAATCGACGTTGTGACTCTGCTGGGAGGTGACATGAGCGATGCTCTTTAAGCTTTCTCTCAGCAATATCCGCAGAAGTATGCGGGACTATGCTATATACTTCTTTACGCTTATTATAGGCGTGTCCGTGTTCTACGTGTTCAACGCGATAGGCGGACAGGCGGCAATGCTTGAAATGTCCGATTCACAGTACGAGATGATACGCCTCCTCGAAACGCTGATATCGGGTACGAGCGTATTCGTTGCGGGAGTTCTCGGTCTGCTGATAGTATACGCGAGCCGCTTCCTGATGAAGCGCCGCAACCGCGAATTTGCACTGTATATGACGCTTGGAATGAGCAAGCGAAAGATATCGGCGATACTCCTGCTCGAAACCCTCATAATAGGCGTCGGCTCACTTTTCGTGGGACTTGTCATCGGTATCGGACTTTCACAGCTTACGAGCGCACTTGTCGCGAATATGTTCGAGGCGGATATGACGTCGTACAAGTTCACGGTATCGGGCGGAGCAATGGTAAAAACTGTAGTCTACTTTGCTGTGATGTACCTCGTGGTAATGGTGTTCAACAGCTTTGTTGTCACGCGAATGAAGCTGATAAACCTCATGCAGTCGGGCAAGCGTTCGGAGCAGATAAAGCTGAAGAATCCCGTGCTCTGCGTGATAGTTTTCATACTCGCGGCAGCTCTGCTGGGCTTCCTTTACTATCAGGTTGGCTGGCGTTCGGTCAAGATAGAGCGCAACAGCGCCATTGCAATATTTATTGCCGGCTGTGCCGCGACCTTCCTCATATTCTGGTCGGTATCGGGAATGCTCCTGCGTGTGCTTATGAGCATGAAGAACACCTATTTCAGCGGACTTAACAGCTTCACCTTCCGTCAGCTCAGCAGCAAGGTCAACACGATGGTGTTTTCAATGACTGTTATCTGTCTTATGCTGTTTATCACGATATGCACTCTCTCGTCGGCGTTTTCGATACGTAATTCGATGAACAGGAACCTCAACGAGCTATGTCCCGTAGACTTCGAGCTCGTCATTGGCTACGATACAAGTGTGGAGAGCAAGTACAGTGATATTACCGAGCTCTGCACCGAAAACGGCTACGACATAACAGAGGACTTTTCCGACTACGTCAATTTCACGACTTACACCGACCCGGAGTTTCTTTTTGCGGATTCACTTGGCGAAGCGTTCGAGGACGCAAAGGCGCAGTATGCCTTTCTGCAATACGACACACCCGAGCAGCTTATCCGCCTGAGCGACTACAACTCGCTGATGGAGCTCTACGGAAGGGAAAAGCTCAGCATGGATGACGACGAATTCATCATGCTGTGCAACTACACCTCAATGACCAACCTCCGCAATAAATCACTGTCGGTCGGCAGCGAGCGCACGATCTTCGGACACATATTGAAGTCTAAATACGCTGACTGTCAGGACGGCTTCATCGACATCTCGACAGAGCACATCAACGCGGGCTTGATAGTAGTCCCCGACAGCATTGTCAGCGGCGAAACTCCCGATACCGAATACTTTATCGGAGATTACAGCTCCGACGACAAGGAAGCCACCGAGCAGAAGGTTCACGACGATTTCGACATGGTAATGCGCAATATTTCAGCTACTGAAAACTCTGAAAACGACCATATCCAAGGCTACGGGTGGACGACAAAGCTCGAGATAAAGGAAGCCGCAGTCGGTCTCGGCGCGATAGTAGCCTTCCTCGGTCTGTACGTAGGAATGGTATTCCTCATCGCGTGCGGAGCTATCCTCGCTCTGAAGGAGCTCTCGGACAGCGTAGACAGTATAGGCAGATACGAGATGCTCCGCAAGATAGGCGCAGACGAGCGCGACATCTCACGCTCGCTCTTACGTCAGACAGGCATATTCTTCCTGCTTCCTCTCGTGCTTGCGGCGATACACTCTGTATTCGGAATGAAATTCCTTATATTCTTCCTGCAAGTATTCGGCACGAACAGCATAGCGAGCTCGGTAGGCTTGACGGCTTCAATGCTCCTCCTTATCTACGGCGGATACTTCCTTGTGACCTACTTTTGCAGTAAAGGTATCATCAAAGAAAGAAAATAAGGAAACGGATATATACTTGTAACATATAAAAGCGGTACTCTTATGAGTACCGCTTATTATTTGCAGTTGTCGGCGATATGAGCAATTAGTTTGCTATTTTTCGCTTTAGCATACTTAAAATCGGGCGTGCAGCCGGCACTGCGATACCGATTATAACAATCGAAATATGGAGGAATGAGAAGCTGTTGAGAACTACATTCACGCTGAGCAGCGGACAGAATCCGATGTTGACCATTACCTTTGCGCCAAGCAGATACACGATTATAGGGAGAACAAATACAGCGAAATTGATGAGCACGGCGGAGGTCGTGTTCCTGCACCGCGACGACACCCACAGCATTACAAGTGCGGATACGATGACGAACAATATGCGGAGTGCCGCAACGAGCAGCACATACTGCCACAGCTTCATATTAAGCGGGAAGTCTGCGAAATCGGTGATGCTTTTCAGCGAGCCGAGCAGTCGTCCGTTACCGTAATACTGCGAAATTGTGACGGAGTAGGGGAGTATCCATATCAGTGCCGCGAGCAGACCGTACAGCGCCGCCGTGAGCAGATTGCGGCGGATATAGCTCTGCTTTCCCGAAGCCGTGGAGCTTATGATGAAGCTCATCCTGTACTTGTTGTCGTTCGCGATGAGCGGCGAGACAAGGAACAGAAGAAGGAACATCGCCGCGAGCGCGTACTTCATATCGTCGTCGTAGCCCGCCTTCCCGAGCGCTCGCTTGTAGCCCGTATCATAGAACATATATGCGCCGTCAATGTCCTTTATCTGCTGCAATCGCTCGTATGCGGGATTGAAGCCCATAGTCGGTGCAAGCTGCTTACTCAGCTCGTTTTGCGCGGTATAGTTGGAAGGCTCATTTTGCCGGAGCTCGTCAAGCTGTGTCTGCAAGTCTTCAAACCGCTCCTTTTCACTCTCGAAAAAGTCGAGAGTTTCTGCGGTGATACGTCCCTCGGCTTTCTCGGTGTAGTATTCGTAGTAAACGTCCGCCTGGTCGTATTTCTTGTAGAAGGTCTGCGACATAAACACCGATACAACTATGAATACGGAGATAACGAGCGCTCCCTTCTGCAATATCAGCGACTTGTACAGCGTGTACCACAGCTGCGAATGAACGCGCTTACCTCTGCCGAGACCGCGCTTGAAGCCGAGTCTGCGAAATTCGAGGTTGCGCTTTTTCGAGTAGTGATACGAGGAAAGGAAGCAGCAGGTCGCCGTGATTATTATCAGTGCAGAGAGAGCTGTCGGTACGAGCGGGACGGGCTGCTCGAAGAAGTTGATGTTTTTGTAGTTGCAGAAGACCTCGTTGACCTTCGTGAACGCGATGAGGTTGATATAGCGGAAAATGCTGTATATCGAAAGCGGATGGATAAGCACATACAGCACTCCCTCAACGATGATGACAGCCGCCGATATACCGTAAAAGCTGACGGTGTTTCTCGTGTTGACAGCGATAAGCGAGAGCACAGCTCCGATACAGAAAAAAGCGATGAATTTGAACAGAACGTACAGTATCAGGTACTCCCATACATTTATTCGCAGATTGCAGCCGATGAAGCCGCTCACCGACTGTATCGGGCGCATAAGGTCGCCGAGCCCGTAGAGTATGCCCCCGATGATGAGGTTCTCGATGTATATGAGCAGCACCGCTCCGAGCAGTGTTATCGCGAGCGCTGCGAGCTTCGTCATTATCAGGTAGCCGCGTCCGCGCCTCATCGAGAAGAGCAGTCCGCTCATGCCCTGCTCGCGGTCGTACAGCATGATCGACAGCACCGAAAAAAGCAGTATGAAGCCGCAGAGAATGTCCGTGAAGCTGTTGTCAGTCGCAAGTGTCAAGCCCTTCGATACGTCGAAAACCGGCACTACGTCCTGTACATTCTCATAGGCAGGAGGCGTTTTCAGTATGCTGCGGTAGTTGAACGTATCGGGCTTTGCGAAGATGGAAACTGCCGTCATAGAGTCCGCCTGCGCGCGTATGCTTTCGAGGAAGTCCTGATAGTTCACGACGCCGTCGCACTCCTCGCGGAGCTCGTGCAGAACGTCGAAATCGTACCTGTGCTGTCCCGAGTATTCCTGCAGCCGCGCGTCCAGCCACGCGAGCTTTTCGTCGTCGGGCATACCCTCTATCGCGGAGTAGACAGCGCGATAATCCGAGACCGTAGCCTCGCCCGAGCTCGCAGTCCTGAACAGCAGATACGCATTCAGAATGAACACCGCAGCGAGCATTAGTACGAAAATTTCTCGGCTGAAAAGCTTTTTCAGCTCGGTGATGATAAGCCTCATTTCTGCACCTCGCCGTAGTACTGCATATACAGGTTTTCAAGTGATTTTTCGGCGTCCGTGACATTCTCGACGAGTGCGGGGATAGTACCGCTGTCGATGAGGTGTCCCTCCTTGATGAAGAGGATTTCCTTCGCTATCGTTTCGATGTCGGAGACGATGTGCGTCGAGATGATGATGATTTTTTCCTGCCCGAGGTCGGACACCATGTTGCGTATGATGACGCGTTGCTTCGGGTCGAGACCAGCGGTCGGCTCGTCGAGAATGAGGAGGTCGGGGTCGCCGAGCATTGCCGCTGCGATAAGCACTCTCTGCTTCATTCCGCCCGAGAAGCCGCCCATTTTTTTGTCCGCGCTCTCGGTGAGCTCCACGCGCGAGATCATGCGCGGTATTTCGTCTTCCGCGGACTTGCGGTCGAGGCATTTCAGCGAGGCGATGTAGCTCAGAAACGTGTACGCTGTCATGCTCTCGTAGAGGTTCTGCTGCTGCGGCATGAAGCCGAGTCGGCTGCGGAAGCTGTCTTTGAGCAGGCGTGTTTCCTCGCCGTTCCACAGTATCTTTCCGCCGTCGGGGTCGGGGAGGAGGTTGTCCGTTATCATATTCATCAGCGTGGATTTGCCTGCGCCATTCGGTCCGAGCAGACCGTATATCCCGTTGGTGAAAGAGTACGAGAAATCGCACAGTGCGTGCTTTTTTCCGTAGTGCTTGTTTATCTTTTGCAGTTCGAGTTTGTTCATTGTGATTTCAGCTCCTCTTCTGTTAAAGCCTTGAAATTCATTCCTATAGTTTTAACGATATACTTTCCGTTGTAATAACCCAGAATATCTCCGTCATGACCTTTTCCGTGCTTTGACATATCGCTGAGGTCATACCATATGTTTTCATCAGGATAGCTCCAGAATTTATTGTCAAGGATCAGACCATAAAAACTTGTGTAGGTGTCGGGGATAACTTTTTCTTCATTATCGCATTCAATAATCACCGAATTATCGCTTTCATTGTAGTATGCAAGATAATCGTCATCAACATATGAAATATTCGGGTATTGAGTTTCAGTGAATGTTTTATTATTAATATCAAACGTCATGATAACATGGCTAAAGCATTTCGACAGAAGGAAGCCTTCCTTCATGTATTTTTCTTCGGGAACTTCCTCCTTCATAAAGCTGTAATCAATGTAAATGTTATCGCCGCGAATTCCCATTAACCTCGCACTGCTTGATGTATTAGCCGCTTCATATTGTTTGTCACCGTCATAGATGCTTCCGTAATTGGTATACTTACCGCTGTTTAAATCAATGGAGCACAGGAAGTGAGTTCCGCCGCCTTCTGAATAAACAAAATTGCCATACCCGTCTTGCTGCGGATTCATGTCATCAGCTTGGAAGTATAACACGTCGTCCTTAACTACGAATCCGTCATGTGTATCAGGAATACAGTCGTGGAATTCTGCGACTTTCTGCGTTTCTGATGATTTGAGCTTCATCTTCATCAGCTTTGCGTTCATTATGAATTCCCTGTTGTCTTTCGTTTCGTTGATTTCGCTGTTTGACACAAAATAGTAGATATAGTCATTGTAGAGCAGCGGACAGCTGCCTATTTCACGCGCTGAACACGATGAAGTGTTATGATTGCAGTTCGGAACCGCACAAAGCGGCGAATACTCAAGGGTATCAAAGTCAACAAAATCGCTCATACTTCCATACATATCATCATAGTGGTAGATATACCCGTTATCGTATGCGTTGTGGTCGTATCTGATAAAAACAGGCTTGCTCTCGCTCTTGTTTTCGTTCACGACATTCACTCCGCACGAGCACAGCGTTACCGCTGCAATTATAAGTGATAATATCATTTTTTTCATAGCGCTCTCAGCTCCTCTTCGGTGTATTTGAATGCCTGAAACTGCGAATTAAGGAAGATATAGCTGTCCTTGTAGTATCCGACCTGCAATACAAATTCGCCTAATTCGTCGGGCAGCTTGTGCTCAGACCAGTCATTCATATCTATCCATTTATTCTCTTCGCCACTGCACATAAAGAGCTTATCTCCGACGATAAACACATTTGCGGTTTCACCATAGACGCGCTCTTCGCCGTTGTGTGTTACATACAGTTCATCATCGTCTGCATTGTAATCACAGCCGACAAAGGTGTCCTCCGTAGCATTGATAGCGAATCTCCTGTCGGTTTTTACGCACTCGCCAGTTTTGGTATCGTACTCATAAGTCGAGAACGAAATGCGCTCGTCGGGGTCTTGCGTTCTATACTTTTCCTCCACATCATCAATGCTATCTGTACTTGCGTCAGCAATGCCGTACTGGAGCGATATCTGTATCTTTCCGTTGTATACGCCTTTGATATGCGCGCCGTTGCACTGCTCCCAGTATTCCGACGCTCTGCACTCCTCGCATATCTCGCCGTGGTTGGTGTACTTGCCCGTATCAAGGTCGATACTGCACATAAAGTGCGCTCCCGCGGTGTCAGACGAGGGCAGGTAGTGCATTTCCCTACTGTAGTCATCACCCTTCATATTCTTGTCATCGCCTACGAACCACAGCGTACTCCCGATGAGCACAAAATCGCTGTTCCAGTCGTCGGGGATACAGTCGGTGAATTCGACCACGACCTGCGTCTCCGATGTATCAAGGCTTGCCTTGTACAGCTTGCTGTTCATATAGAACTGGTGTCCCTCGGGAACGTCCTTGTAGTTGTATGAGCTCTTGAAATAGTAGATATAGTCATTGTAAATGACGGGGTTTACTCCCATTTGCGTTGCGAGACAGCTTGAGTTCGTGTGCGTGCAGTTGGGCATTGCACATATCGGCGTTTCCTTCATAGTTTCGTAGTCGAGGAAGTATTCGACGGTGCTGCCGTACAATCCCGTTTTGTGGAATAGCATACCCTTTTCGTAATCGCTTCCGCGACCGTTTGAAAAAACTGTCACCTTGTCCTCATCTGCGATAATGCTCGTCGGTGAATGCCTGTTCACCGTATTCAGCAGAGCTGCTCCGCCTGCCACACCTCCGACAAGCACCACCAGTGTTGCCGCGATAGTAAGAACCTTTTTCCATGGTTTATTCACGATTACTTCAACTCCTTCTACAACGTCCTCGTATCCCTCGTCAGGTGCGGCGAAGGACACTTTGCATTTCTCCTGTATACGCGCAAAAATGCGCTTGTCTGCGTCATTGTCGAGCGGCTCGCAGCTCTGCGTGAGCGCCGAAAGGAGCTCGTCGTCCGCCTGCTCGAACAATTCAAAAACATCATTTTTCATCATTCCTACCACTCCCTTTCGTCAAGTCCGACCTCGGACAGCTTTTCCCCCAGCTTCTTTATCGCGCGGCTTGCTCTCTTGCGGACAGCAGCCGCCTTCATCTGCAATTTCTCGCCTATCTGCTGCGAGGTCAGACCATAGTAATAGCTCAGAAGTATTATCTGCGAGTCGGGCTCGCCGAGCTCATTCACCAGCCGCAGCAGAGCTCTGCTGCGCTCGTATCTCTCGATGTCCGCGACCATATCCTCGTCGGACGTCAGCGCGTCTATGAGGTCTGCGCGCCCGTATTTCTCGGACAGCCTGCGGTAGTAGCCAATCGCCTTGCGCTTGGCGATAAGTCCCACGATACCGACGAGCTCGTCCATTCTCAGCAGCCTTTCGGTCTGCATAAAAATGTCCGCAAAGACGTCGCTGACGCATTCCTCGATGTCCTCGATGTTCGCGATACATCGCAGGCGGTTGAATACGACAGTGTAGACGTAGTTTTTGTACTCGTCGTAAAATGTACGCTGCCAGCCTGTCGGAGATGTGCTGATGAGCTCTCTCAGTTCATTTCCTGTCATTTTGTTTCTCCCGTGTTATGGATTCGAGCGGAAACTGTTCCGCTTATATAATAGCGTTTTTGGTCGGAGCTGTGACGCTCAGTTACTGAGAGCGAGCAGCTCGTTCTCTGTGAGTTTTACGTTTTTGAAATAAGTGGTGAGAATATAACAGCCGTCGTAATAATCGCCAACTACCCATAGTCCGTTTTCATCGTATTCACCCATATCGTGCTCTGACATATCCGAAAGGTCATACCACTTTCCTGTATCTCTGACAAACAGCTTGTTATTGAAAACTGTCGCATACGTACCGACATCAATATCAAGCTCTCTTCTTTCGTTTCCGATAATCAGAACAGTTTTCTTTGCTTCATCGTCCCAATAGATGACTGTCTGCGTTTTTGTATTCGTGGAGATAGGGCGTGTCGGTATGTCTGATTCGGTTATCTCATTCGTTTTAGGGTCGAATTCAAACATGAGCATGGTCTGTCCCCGCCATGGCTTGCTTTCGTCTATTTCAGTCATGTCGGGACGACACTGGTAGTTTATCAGAATCTTTGAATTTATGAATCCGCAGATATTCGCGTGGCTATCGTCGGAGTATCCCTCTCCGCTGTACACTGTTCCGTAATTTATGTATTCCTTTGTTTTGAGGTCAATGCTGCAAATATAATGCTCTCCTCCCACATTTTGTGAAACTATATTTCCGTAGCCGTCATCGGTGGGATTAAGGTCATCGCCTGTGAAGTAAATCTTGTCATCATAAAGCAATACGCCGTCATAATCTGCCGGAGCACAATCGTGAAATTCGACTACGGTTTCAGTTTCGGAGGAATCAAGTGAAACACGGCAGAGCTTGGAATTGATGTAGAATTCTCTTTCTCCGTTCTTTAATTCATTCACGCCTTCAACAGAGCTGAAATAATAGATATAATCGTCGGTGAGTATTGGCGTATCTCCGATGATGTGTCCTATGCAGTCGCTTGTGGTATGAGTACAATTCGGCTTGGCACACAGCGGAACAATCTTCATTGTATCGTAATCAATATACTTTTTGGGAGCTTCTCCGTATATCCTGCCTTTTTCGTTGAAATTGCTTAGCAAATCGACCCATTTTGCCTCTTTTGCTTCTTTTTCACCGTCCACAACGTTAACTCCGCACGAGCACAGCGTCACCGCAGCGATTACAAGTGATAATATCATTTTTTTCATAGCGCTTCAAGCTCCTCTTCTGTAAGTTTTGAGAATGTATTATTGCCTGATCTCATTATATAGCAGCCGTCGAAAAATGCCAAGCCCGTGAGCCCCTGCGATTCCTCGTCCTTGTATAAGTGAAGCGACATATCCGACGTATCGACCCACCCGTCAA
>CAMHBN010000020.1 GCA_946183385.1 uncultured Ruminococcus sp. | reverse complement strand
TCCTCTTCGTTGACGACAGTATCGTCCGCGGAACACAGATGAGAGAGACAGTTGAGTTCCTCTACGAAAACGGCGCCAAGGAAGTACATATGCGCTCTGCCTGTCCGCCTATCATGTACGGCTGCAAGTACCTCAACTTCTCGCGCAGCCACTCCGAGCTCGAGCTCATCGCCCGCCAGATAATCGACGAGTTCGAGGGCGAGGAGGGCGTGAAGTACCTCGCCGAGTACAGCGATACCAACACCGAGCGCGGCAAGCGTATGCGCGACGAGATTTGCAAGCGCTTAAAGCTCACATCGCTCGAGTTCCAGTCGCTTCCCGGCAAGGTAAAGGCGGTAGGACTTCCCGAGTGCAACCTCTGCACCTACTGCTGGAGCGGTAACGAATAAATCGGCTGAGTGCCTTTTACGATTTGTAGGGGCGGACGCCCTCGTCCGCCCGCTATACGTTTTCAGATAAATGTCATTTCAAGCGGGACGCCGAGGGCGGCGTCCCCTACAAGAGTTGAAATATGGAGGGCTAACCCATGAACAACAGTTTTTCCGAGAGCTACAAGAAGGCAGGCGTTGACGTTACTGCCGGCTATAAGTCAGTCGAGCTGATGAAGCAGCACATCGCGCGTACCATGATCCCCGGCGTTCTTTCGGGCATCGGCGGCTTCGGCGGTCTGTTCGAGCTTGACCTCACAGGCATCAGCAAGCCCGTTCTCGTTTCGGGTACGGACGGCGTCGGTACTAAGATAAAAATTGCGTTTATCATGGACAAGCACGATACAGTCGGCATCGACTGCGTCGCTATGTGCGTGAACGACATTATCTGCTGCGGTGCAAAGCCGCAGTTCTTCCTCGACTACATCGCCTGCGGAAAGAATATCCCCGAGAAGATAGCCGATATCGTATCAGGCGTAGCCGAGGGCTGCGTGCAGGCCGAGTGTGCTCTCATCGGCGGCGAGACTGCCGAGCACCCCGGTCTTATGCCCGAGGACGAGTACGACCTCGCGGGCTTCTCGGTAGGCGTAGTCGACAAGGACAAGATCCTCAAGCCCGAGACTCAGAAGGCGGGAGATGTCCTCATCGCCATCAAGTCGAGCGGCGTGCACTCGAACGGCTTCTCGCTCGTAAGAAGCGTGTTCGACGTCAACGAGGAGAAGCTGAATATGCACTTCGACGACCTCGGTGCTACTCTCGGCGAGACTCTCCTCACACCTACAAGGATCTACGTAAAGGCTGTAATGAGCCTGCTCAATGCCGTAAATGTGAAGTCGATATCGCACATCACCGGCGGCGGCTTCTACGAGAATATCCCGCGCTCGCTGCCCGCAAGCCTCGCAGCTAAGATAGAGCGCAACGCTGTACAGGTACTGCCGATATTCGACCTCATCAAGCGCAGCGGCGATATCCCCGAGCGCGATATGTTCAACACGTTCAACATGGGCGTTGGTATGGTCGTGTGCGTGGACAAGAACGACGCAGACAAGGCTGTTGCCGCTATCAAGGCAGCAGGCGAGGACGCATACATCCTCGGCGAGCTCGTTGAGTCCGAAGAGGGCGTTATCATCTGCTGACAAGGGCTCTGCCCTTGACCCGCCAAAGGCTCTGCCTTTGGAATCCGCAAGGGTGACTCCCCGCAGTGCGGGGAGATGTCAGCAAAGCTGACAGAGGGGACGGGCTCGTTGAGCCTGCCCTTGACCCGTCGGGGCTCTGCCCCGAACCCCGCAGGGGAACACAGTTCCCCTGCCCCCTAACTTCGTTGCCGCTCGCTTTGCTCGCTCACTCTGTTCAGACGGCGTAGTCTGCTTTCGGCGGGAAGCAATTGCGAAACAATGTAGGGAACGCCGCCCTCGGCGTTCCGTTCGACAAGGTGATGTTATGAAAAAAATCATCGTTACGGCAAGTGCCGCGGTGACTATGATGCTCACCGCTGTTACTCCCGCTTTCTCGGCGGGAAATATCCCTATGGACTACAACTCCGACGGGCGCGTCGATACCTTCGACATCGTCGCGGCTCGACAGTCGGGCGCGGACAAGACGGAGCTCCAAGCCGTCTCCGACTTCGTGCTCGGCAAGCCCGTATCTTCTTCGGGCGGATACGACAGCGACTACACCATCGACGAAGACTGTATCCTCGAACCGAAGGGCACCGTCCACACGGGCGAGGGCACGTTCTACGGCGGCGGTTACGAGGGCGGTCACGCTATGCTCGACCCCGTCTCCCGTGATTACTGGATAGTTGCGATGAACCACTCCGACTACAACTGCGCACAGCTTGCAGGTGCTTACCTTGAAGTCACAGGCGAGCTCGGCACGATAAATATGCTCGTGACGGACGAGCTCCCCGAGGGCAAAAAGGGCGACCTCGACCTCTACACCGACGCTTTCCCGCTGATAGCTCCCGTGGAAAAGGGACGGGTTCCCGTCAGCTGGAAGATAGTCCCGCTCGATTCCGCGGAGGATGCTCCCGTGTGCTACAAGTACAAGGAGGGCACTACGCAGTTCTGGTGCGGTGTGCAGGTGCGCAACCACCGCT
Source organism: uncultured Ruminococcus sp. (assembly GCA_946183385.1). Lineage (GTDB taxonomy): Bacteria > Bacillota > Clostridia > Oscillospirales > Ruminococcaceae > Ruminococcus. The sequence goes on along the minus strand of CAMHBN010000020.1, from coordinate 11,810 downwards.
ACCCGATTACAAGGCTCGAATATATGAAGGACGGCGAGTGGGTCGAGATAGAGCGCCGTGCCTACAATTACTTCGAGTCGCGCGAAATGGGCGCGGGTCCGTTCGATTTCCGTATCACCGACATCTACGGACAGGTCATCGTCGATAAGGGCATACCGCTCTCGACTGACGACACAGAAATCATACCGGGACACGTGCAGTTCCCGAAATAAAGAGGTGTGCGCTATGAAGATAGGATTAGCCGACTGTATCTGGGCGGCGGCTTCGCTACTGACAGTCGGTATCACGTTCCACTATAACTGCCTGCTGTACGGACTGCTCGGCATTTACGTGATGATGGTGGCGCTCTTCCTGTGGCACATATCGTCCGTGAGAAAGCGTCAGAGCCGCTCCGTTGCGGTGTTCGCGACCATATCCGACTACCATATCGCCACTGAGGTGGTCAGGCACTACTACCCCATAGTCAAATACGAGACTGAGGACGGCAGACCTGTCAGCTCGGTCTATTCCGTAGCCGATAACGTGCAGAGGTACGAGATAGGCTCGCAGGAAATGATATGCTACGACCCCGATGACCCCATTTTCTTCTACTTCGCGAACAAGGAAAACGACCTCGTGAAGGATTACTACAAATTTATCATTTTCGGAAGCGTTCCCGCTCTGCTCGTGCTTCTGATGATTATTTTTCGCTGACAGGAGGAGCACAAGATGAAAAACATAGCTGTCCTCGTTTCGGGAGGAGGCACGAACCTTCAGGCACTTATCGACGCCGAGAAGTCGGGTATCATCAAGAACGGCAGGATAACCTGCGTTATCGCATCAAAGCCCGGCGTTTATGCGCTTGAGCGTGCCGCTCGGAACGGCATAAAGAGCCTCGTTATACCGCGAAAGGACTACGCCGACATCGCCTCCTACACGAAAGCCGTCACCGACGCGCTTATCGCGGAGAAGGCTGACCTCGTGGTGTATGCGGGCTTTATGACCATACTCGACGAGCAGATAGTGAAGGCGTTCCCCTATAAGATGATGAATGTACACCCCGCGCTGATACCGAGCTTCTGCGGCAAGGGCTTCTACGGGCTGCACGTCCACGAAGCGGCGCTCGCGGCAGGAGTGAAGCTCTCGGGCGCGACCGTGCATTTCGTGACCGAGGTCTGCGACGGCGGACCGATAATCGTGCAGAAGGCTGTACCCGTAGAGAACGGCGACACGCCCGAAACGCTCCAGAAGCGCATTATGGAGCAGGCTGAGTGGAAGATACTCCCCGAGGCTGTTTCGCTCTTCTGTCAGGACAGGATAGAGATACGCGACGGAAAGGCTTACGTCTTATGAGCTTCGCCGAGATAAAGGAAAAACAGACCGTGCAGAAGCTGTTTCTCTGCTTCTGGATGTACGCGGTGCTGGGCTGGTGCTATGAGGTCTTCCTCGAGGTCGTCGTGTACCGCTGGGGCTTCCACAACAGAGGCGAGCTGTTCGGTCCCTACTGCCCGATATACGGCACGGGAGCTCTGCTCTTCCTGCTGTGCTTCGGGTGGTTCAAGAAGAAAAAGTACAGCCTCACCGTGGAGATACTGGTGAAGCCTCTGCTAATCTTCCTCGGGTGTATGCTCGTCGCTACGGCAGTCGAGCTCGCCGCTTCTTATGTGCTCGAATTCACCAAGGGCTCGTGGCCGTGGCAGACCTACTCCCGCTACAAGTATAATTTCCAGGCACGTATCGCGCTGAGCACGTCCATTCGCTTCGGACTGGGCGGTCTGCTCTTTATGTACGTTGTTCAGCCGTTCTTCGACTGGCTTCTCAGCAAGCCGAGCCGAAGGGCTATCAATATAATTGCCATTGTCGTCCTCGTGATAGTCGTCACGGACTTCATTGTCACAAAGGCGACTGGCTACACGCCGAAGCTTGCGGAAGCAGCGGCGTTCATTCAGAATCTGCCGCTTACCACATAATTCACTCACACTTGCGGACGACCGATGGCCGTCCCTACAGGGTATATGTAGGGACGCGCATTGCGCGTCCGCCCGCAAATATACGAACAATCAAATCAATCCGAAAGGAGTTAATCACTATGAAAAAGCTTGATCTGGCACAGGAGCTCAGCTCCAACGCATACCCCGGAAGAGGTATCATCATCGGTAAGTCCGAGGACGGCAAGTACGCTGTTACCGCTTACTTCATCATGGGCAGAAGCGAAAACAGCCGCAACCGCGTATTCATCGAGGAGGGCAAGGGTATCCGCACTGAGGCGTTCGACCCGTCGAAGCTCACCGACCCGCACCTCATCATTTATGCTCCCGTGAGAGTGCTCGGCAACAAGCTCATCGTCACCAACGGCGACCAGACCGACACAATCTACGAGCTCATGGACAAGCAGTACACATTCGAGCAGTCGCTCCGCTCGCGCGAGTTCGAGGACGACGCTCCCAACTATACGCCCCGAATCTCGGGCATTCTCCGCTTCGACGACAAGGGCTTCAACTACGCGATGTCGATACTCAAGAGCGCTAACGGCAACCCCGATTCGTGCCAGAGATATACATTCAGCTACACCAATCCGATAGCGGGCGAGGGACACTTCATCCACACCTATATGGGCGACGGCAACCCGCTCCCGAGCTTTGAGGGCGAGCCCAAGCTTGTAGGTATCAGCGGCAGCATATTCGAGTTCACTGATATGCTCTGGAACAGCCTCAACGCCGACAACAAGGTGTCGCTGTTTGTGCGCTACGTGAACCTCGAAGACGGCACAGAGGAAACTCGTATCGTCAACAAGAACAAGTAAAAATATCCGAGGGCAGGCTCTCGGATAACAATAATAACAGGAGGACATTATCATGTCAAACGAAATGCAGTTAAAGTACGGCTGTAACCCCAATCAGAAGCCGTCAAGAGTTTATATGGCTGACGGCAGCGAGCTCCCGATAGAGGTGCTCTGCGGACGTCCCGGCTACATCAATCTGCTCGACGCTCTCAACGGCTGGCAGCTCGTGAAGGAGCTGAAGGCGGCTACGGGAGTATGCGCGGCTACTTCATTCAAGCACGTATCGCCCGCGGGAGCAGCTATCGGCAGACCTCTCAGCGACGACCTCAAAAAAATATACTGGGTAGACGACCTCGGCGTGCTCACACCTCTCGCGAGCGCTTACGCAAGAGCACGCGGAGCTGACAGAATGTCCTCCTACGGCGACTTCATCGCCCTCTCCGACAAGGTGGACGTCTGCACAGCCAAGATGATACAGCGTGAGGTATCGGACGGCGTTATCGCACCCGATTACGACCCCGAGGCACTCGAGATACTCAAGTCCAAGCGCAAGGGTACATACTGCATACTCAAAATGGACGCGAGCTACAAGCCCGCTCCCATCGAGACAAAGCAGGTTTACGGCGTTTCCTTCGAGCAGGGACGCAATGAGCTCGACATCAACCGCGAGCTCCTCTCCAACGTTGTCACCGAGAACAAGGATATCCCCGACGACAAGAAGGACGACCTCCTCATCTCGCTCATCACGCTGAAATATACGCAGTCGAACTCGGTATGCTACGTCAAGGACGGTCAGGCTATCGGTATCGGCGCAGGTCAGCAGTCGCGTATCCACTGCACACGCCTCGCAGGACAGAAGGCTGACAACTGGTGGCTGAGACAGTCCCCGCAGGTAATGGGCTTGCAGTTCGTTGACGATATCCGCCGCGCAGACCGCGACAACGCTATCGACGTTTACATCGGCGACGAGTACGAGGACGTGCTCCGCGAGGGCGAGTGGCAGAGAATATTCAAGGTAAAGCCCGCTGTATTCACAGTCGAGGAGAAGAAGGCTTGGCTCGCTAAGAATACGGGCGTTTGCCTCGGCTCAGATGCGTTCTTCCCCTTCGGCGACAACATCGAGCGCGCTAAGAAGTCGGGCGTTGAGTACATAGCCGAGCCCGGCGGCTCTATCCGCGACGACAACGTCATCGAGACCTGCAACAAGTACAACATCGCTATGGCATTCACAGGCATCCGCCTGTTCCATCACTGATTCAGAAGCTCCCCTCTTTGGGGAGCTTTTCTTTGCAGAGGCTCTGCCTCTGCACTCCGCTGGGACGCTGTCCCAGACCCTGTCGGGGAGCGCACTCCCCGAACCCCTAACTACGTTGTCGCTCGCAAGCTCGCTCAATCTGTACAAAAGGCATAGTCTGCTTTCGGTGAGTAACAATTGCGGTGTAATGCATCTGCCAACAATGAAAATTTGTGAATAATTATGTAACGATATTTTACGGAATTTTATTGACATTCTATTTAAAATGGTTTATAATATAAAGTGATAATTTATTCAAATTTTCATGGAAAGAGGGTCATATTATGGCAAACGAAAAAAGTCTGAAGGTCCTTATCGTCGATGACGACAAGAATATCTGCGATCTCCTCAGGCTCTACCTCGAAAAGGACGGCTACAGCGTAATCCTCTCGCACGACGGCGAGGAGGCTGTTGTTAAGTTCAACGCTCTCAAGCCCGATATGGTGCTCCTTGATATAATGCTCCCCGGAATGGACGGCTGGCAGGTCTGCCGCGAAATTCGCAAGAAGTCCAACGTTCCGATCATTATGATAACCGCTAAGGGCGAGACTATCGACAAGGTCATCGGTCTTGAACTCGGCGCTGACGACTATATCGTCAAGCCCTTCGACGCCAAGGAGGTCATCGCCCGTATCAATGCCGTTACCCGCAGAGTCGGCAATGTCAACGTCGAGCCCGAGATAAAGGAAGTCCGCTATGACAGGCTCTCTGTCAATATGACACGCTATGAGCTCAAGGTCAACGGCAAGAATATCGACACTCCCCCCAAGGAGCTCGAGCTTCTCTACTATCTCGCTTCCAACCCGAACAGAGTTTACACCCGCGACCAGCTCCTCGATGAGGTCTGGGGCTTTGAATACTACGGCGATTCGCGTACCATCGACGTCCACATCAAGCGCCTCCGCGAAAAGCTCGAGGGAGTTTCCGATAAATGGGCTCTCAAGACCGTATGGGGCGTAGGCTATAAATTTGAAGCAGAGGAAGAGGAATAACGCTCAGTCCGAAGCTTGTCATCATCGCAGGGGACAGGCTGTCCCCTGCTTTTTTGCGAGGTGATATCCTTGAACAAATCAAAAAGCTCTTACTATAAGCTTTTCAGGCTCGCACTCATCATCGTTATCCTTGTGCTCCTGCTCATCGGTACCGTTATGATGAGCCTCTGCTCGGCTATCTTCAAGAAGTCTAAGCTCCGTGAGGTGCAGGCGGTGGGCGAGCTCTACATAAGCTGCATCACCGAAGAGTACCAGAGAAGCGGCGAGGGCTACCTGTGGCAGGCTCAGCATTTGCAGGAGATGTTCATGGGGCAGTACGATATGAGGATATACATCTACAACGAGAACGGCTCGTGCATACTCTCCGGCGACAGCGCTGCGGTCACCGAGACCGCTCCCCTGCCCGTGGCTATGCAGAACTCGCTCGACGACGACGATTTCCTCGACGTCAGCGACAAGGCTATTTCCCAGAACAAGCCCTACCTCGTATACGGCTCGAAGGTATACCTCAAGCAGTCAACGATGAAGTATGTGCCCGTGTACGTCCTCGTATACGGCAGCACCGATGAGCTCAACCTCTTCACGCTGAAAATAGTCGCGCTGTATGTGCTGTTCGGCGTTATCGGCGTAACTATGTGCTACCTCCTGCTCAAAAACAGTATCAAGAAGCACATCGCTTACGAGGAACGCTTCCTGCGCATCAGCGAGAAGTACTCGAAGGGCGACTTCACCGAGAAGATACCCACCGATATACAGGGCAATCTGCGGGATATTTCCGAATGCGTCAACGCTCTTGCGGCTAATGTCGAAAAGAGCGATGAGACCAGCAAGACCTTCATTGCAAACGTTTCCCACGAGCTCCGCACGCCTATCACCACCATCGGCGGCTTCGTGGACGGCATACTCGACGGCACTATCCCCAAGGGCAGACAGACCGAGTACCTCATACTCGTCTCAAAGGAGATAAAGAGACTGCGCATACTCATCAGCTCTATGCTCAATATGACGCGGTTTGAGTCGGGTACCATGCGCCCGAATTTCCAGGAGACCAACCTCACCGACCTCGTTATACAGGTCGTGCTGATGTTCGAGAAGAAGATAGAGGACAAGCACTTGCAGGTCGAGGAGCTCGACAGCCACCGCCTCACCGCGGTAGTCGATGCCGACCTCATGCAGCAGGTAATCTACAACCTCGTAGAAAATGCCGTGAAGTTCGTCAATGAAGGCGGCACGCTCTCGTTCCGATTCGATAAAAAGGACGATATCTGCATCATCGGTATCAGAAATACGGGCGAGGGTCTGAAGGATTCGGAGATACGTCAGGTGTTCGACCGCTTCTACAAGACCGATTCCTCGCGCGGCAAGGATACCACGGGTCTTGGTCTCGGTCTTTCTATCTCGCGTAAGATAGTTCACCTACACCGCGGTCATATCGTGGTCAAGAGCGTCGAGGGCGAGTACACCGAGTTCCAGATACAGATACCCGTTGACCCGAGAGAAAAAGATAATAAGAAGGATACAGAGAAAAAAGATAAGCAGAGCTCGTAACGCGCTCTGCTTCAGGAGTACAGAACATGGAAGATAACAACGTATACACAGGCGGCGGTATAGTTCCGCCTGCCTCTGACAATAAAGCCGACAGCACGGGAAGTCATCCCTATATTCCCAAGCACGAAAAGGCTCCCGAGCCGCAGACGAATGCCGCTCCGCCGCCGAGCCGTCCGCGCAGGCCTGTCTACGACGCATTCATGTACGAGCCGATAGGCTTCGACGAGTACGACAGAATGAGCGCCGCCGAGATAAAGGCTGACGAGGAGCGAAAGGAGAAACAGCTTCGCACGGCTCGCGAGAGGACAATTCTTGCACTGTTTTTCCTCATGGTGCTGCTCGCACTGGCAGTATGCGCGGTAGGTATCACCGTCGACCTGGTACGCAGCAAGCAGCATCTGAAAGCCATCGGCAGCCCGAATGTCGTGCTGTATCAGAACTCCAAGCCCGAGGGCGCGAACGACCTCGAGAACTTCATCGACGAGAACGGCAGATATACCACTGAGGGCGCTGCTGCCGCGGTGAAGGAGTCCATCGTCGAGATATACACCTACAACGACCCATTCCGCACCTCGCTGAAGGGTACGGGCTCGGGCGTGGTGCTCTCCGATGACGGCTACATCGTGACAAATGCGCACGTGCTCCTCGCGGACGGCTACCACGATATCCACACCGCCGACGAGAAGGTCTACAATGCTAAGGTCATCGGCAGAGACGCCAAGACCGATATCGCTGTCATAAAGGTGAACAACGCCGACCTCAAGCCCGCTGTGCTCGGCGACTCCGACGAGGTAATGGTAGGCGAGCAGGTCCTCGCCGTCGGCAATCCTGCGGGTCTGTCGAATACCGTCACCGACGGTATCGTCTCCGCTACGGGACGTAAAATAAAGAGCGATTCCACGGGCTTCGAGATGAACTGCATCCAGACCAACGCCGACATCAGCCCCGGAAATTCGGGCGGTGCGCTCGTCAATATGTACGGGCAGGTCATCGGTATCACGTCATCGAAGTACGTCAGCAGCGAGTATGAGGGTCTGGGCTTCGCTATCAGCATAAACGACGCCAAGCCTATCATAGAGGAGCTCATCAGCAACGGCTTCGTCGGCGGACGCTTCCGAATCGGCATCACTCTCATTGATATGTCCAGAAGCAGCAAGACCGAAAGCATCGAGGAGAAGCTCGGCTTCAAGCTGCCCGAGGACTTCACCGGTATCTATATCGACTCCATCGACGAATCGTGCGATATCGCAAATACCGCACTCAAAGCCGGCGACTTCATCACCGCTATCAACGGCAAGTCCATCAAGACCTACGACGAGCTCTACGATACCATAAGCGCGTCCTACGGTCCCGGAGATAAGGTTCCCGCGACCTGCGCCCACATCGATAAGGACGGCAATATCGACTACTATAATATCGAGTTCGAGCTTATGCCGGATACTTCCGGTAACTTCTAATCTGTAAGTCCCCTGGGACGGGCTGAATTGACTCCGACAACGCCGCCAACAGCTCCTGCTGCGACCAACAGCAGGAGCCTTTTTATATCCGCGGGAGCTCCGAGCGACGCTATCCCTATTGCTGACAGCAAGGCATACAGCAGTGCTCCGCACGCGATACCGCCGAGTAGTCCGTATCGGCGGCGGTATCTGCCGCAGATATAGCCCGCGGTGAAGCCTCCGACTGCCGCGGAAAGCACCGCAAAAAAGGCGATGAACTGCGTGCTGCCGAGGACAAAATACGACAGCGCCGACAGTGCCGCTGCAGCCGCGAGCATTGCCGCGCCTCCGCACAGGGCGGACGCTCCGAGGCTGAAAATCATATTAGACCACAGGCTCTGTCGGTGTCGGCGCATAAAAATGCCTCCTTATAGTATCGTTCATACGATTCTATGCGGAGGCATAAGCTTTTATTCTTCGTCCTTGTCCTTTTTCTTCTTCGACTTCTTGTCTGTCTCGTCAACTACTCCCGCGGAGGCAAGTCCTGCCTTCTTCTTCGGAGCAGCTGCCTTTGCGCGCTCTGCAGCGCTGACGTTCTCGGCGATAGCCCAGTTCTTCATTCTGATCTTGGTGCGCTCGCCGCCTGTCTCGAGGACGATGGTATCATCTGCAACACGCACCACGATACCCACGATACCGCCTGTGGTGATGACCTCGTCGCCTACCTGCACATTGCTCTGGAGCTCCTTCTGCTCCTGTTCTCTCTTCTTCTGAGGTCTTATCATCAGAAAATAGAGCACCACAAAGAAGAATCCGAGCGGGATAATGAAGGTGATAAGCGGGTTTGCTGCCTTTTGCGTGTCGGAGGCTGCGGCTGCGTCGTCTGCGAACGCGCTCATTGCGAAGTACATCGCGCCCGAAGCAGTCGTGAGGGCTGTAGTCATTACAGCGGCTAATTTCCTTTTCATAGTTATAAACTCCTTCTGTCCGTAGAATTTCAATACAAGGTATATTATAACATATCCCGCGAAATATTGCAAGCTTTTTTTCAAGGGCTCTGCCCTTGACCCGTCGGGGGACATTGTCCCCCGAACCCCTAACTACGAGCCCACTCGCAAGCTCGCTCGCTGAAATGGATGGCAAGTCTTTTATCGCGAGCCTTACCATTTTGTAGGGGACGCCGCCCTCGGCGTCCCGCAATTACGTAAAACACTAATGATACGGGATTTACGGACGCGCAATGCGCCCCTACAAAAAATACGGCTGCCAGAAACCTGACAGCCGTATGATGTATGTGATTAGTCCACAAGCTTGATAATTGCCATTTCAGCAGCGTCGCCGCGGCGGGGACCGATCTTAACGATCTGTGTGTAACCACCGTTTCTGTCTGCATACTTGGGTGAGATCTCGTCGAAAAGCTTCTTTGCAACGGATTCCTTTGTTACATATGACATTACCTGACGCTTGGAGTGCAGATCAGTGTTCTTACCGATTGTGATCATCTTCTCTGCAACCGCACGAACTTCCTTTGCTCTTGTAACAGTCGTTTCAATCTGACCGTTCTCAAGAAGGAAAGTTACCATGCCTCTGAGCATTGCCTTTCTGTGGTCAGATGTTCTGCCCAGTTTTCTTGTACCCGGCATGTATTTCACTCCTTTACTATTATTTAAGTGATGGTTTTGTTATTCTTCTTCGGATGAGAGGTCAAAGCCCAGTGACTGGAGCTTTTCCTTGACCTCGTCGAAGGATTTCTTTCCAAGGTTTCTAACCTTCATCATTTCTTCCTCAGACTTATTGATGAGGTCATCTACAGTATTTATACCTGCACGCTTGAGGCAGTTGAACGAGCGCACTGAGAGGTCGAGATCCTCGATAGTCATCTCGAGTATCTTCTCCTTGCCCTTTTCGTCCTTCTCTACGAGGACTTCGGCTATTCCCGACTCCTCAGAGAGCTCGATGAACAGCTTGAGATGCTCGCCCAAGAGATTTGCTGCCTGTGATAATGCTTCCTTTGCGGAGATAGTACCGTCGGTCCATACCTCCATTGTGAGCTTATCGTAGTCGGTAACCTGACCGAGACGTGTATCCTCTACGGTATAGTTTACCTTCAGAACAGGTGTATAGATGCTGTCAACAGCGATGACATCAACGGGGAGGTTTATCTGCTTCTTGTTTCTTTCTGCGGAAACATAGCCTCTGCCTCTGTCGATAGTGATCTCCATATACAGCTTTGCGTCCTTACCCAGCGTAGCGATGTGCATACCGGGATCGAGTATATTGACCTCGGAATCGGTCTTTATGTCGCCCGCAGTTATCTCGCACTCGCCTTCAGCCTCTACATAGACTGTCTTCGGACCGTCGCCGTAGAGCTTTGCTGTAAGACCCTTGATGCTGAGGATGATCTCTGTGACGTCCTCTTTTACGCCCGGGATAGTTGACAGCTCGTGATGTATCGTGCCGTCCTTGCCCGAGAGCTTTACGGAAGTCACAGCCACACCCGGAAGTGAGGAGAGCAGCACACGTCTGAGGCTGTTGCCCAGTGTAATACCGTATCCGCGCTCAAGCGGTGCTAAAACGAATTTGCCGTATTTGCCGTCACTTTTAAGCTCGACGATGTCGATATCAGGCTTATTGATCTTTTCCAGCATAATGACCCTCCTGTTTCGCAATAATAATTATTTTCGAGTTCTGATTATTCAAGCTATCCTACGATTACTTGGAGTACAGCTCGACGATGAGGTGTGTTGTTACCTCATAATCAATATCCTCAGCTGAGGGCATACGAGTAACTGTAGCAGAGAAGTCGTCCTTCTTGGCATCGAGCCATGTAGGAACGATCCTGTCCTTAGTCTCTTCAACTGTAGCCTTGAACTTCTCGGAAGTTCTGTCCTTCTCCTTGAGAGCGATAACGTCGCCGACCTTAACTCTGTAAGAAGGAATGTTTACTTTCTGGCCGTTTACAGTGTAGTGGCTGTGAACAACGAGCTGTCTTGCCTCACGTCTTGTGAGAGCGAGACCCATTCTGTAAACGACGCTGTCGAGTCTGGATTCGAGAACAGTGATAAGGTTATCACCGGCCTTACCCTCCATCTTCTCAGCGATTGAGAAGTAGTGTCTGAACTGCTTCTCGAGCACGCCGTAGATGAACTTCAGCTTCTGCTTTTCCTTGAGCTGGAGTCCGTATTCGGATATCTTCTTTCTGTTATTTGCATTCTTGAAGCGGATGGATTCCTTCTTGGAAACGCCCATTACAGCGGGGCTGATGCCCAGGTATCTGCACTTCTTAAGAATAGGTTCTTTCTGTACTGCCATTTCAATTTACCTCCTCTTTCATCAGACACGACGTCTCTTAGGCGGACGGCATCCATTGTGCGGGATAGGAGTTACATCCTTGATCATTCTTACCTCGAGGCCAACGGTCTGGAGTGCTCTGATAGCAGCCTCACGACCTGCGCCGGGTCCCTTTACGTATACTTCTACGTTCTTGAGACCGTGCTCCATAGCAGCCTTAGCAGCTGTCTCGGCAGCTGTCTGAGCTGCGAAAGGAGTGGACTTCTTTGAGCCTCTGAATCCGAGCTCGCCTGCGCTTGCCCATGAGATCGCGTTACCCTGAGTATCAGTGATGGTTACGATCGTGTTGTTGAAAGTTGACTGGATATGAACCGCGCCGCTTTCGATATTCTTACGCTCTCTACGTCTTCTGATGGTAGAGACCTTTTTACCTTTCTGCTGTGCCAAAGCTCATGACCTCCTTACTTCTTCTTGTTAGCGATAGTCTT
>CAMHBN010000019.1 GCA_946183385.1 uncultured Ruminococcus sp. | reverse complement strand
GCTTCTGGTTGGGCATTACTATCTGCCAGCATATACGGAAAAGTCCCGCACCGTCGACCTTTGCTGCCTCTATCATCGCGTCGGGCACCTGACTTATCGACTGCCTCATCAGGAAGAGTCCCATGGGCGAGGCTATCGACGGCAGTATCAGCGCGAGCGGGTTGTCTATCAGCCCGAGCTTAGCCATAACGATGTACTGCATGATGTATATGACGTTGGACTGGTAAAGCAGTGCAACAACGATTATGCTGTTGAGGAGCTTGCTGCCCGGGAATTTGCACTTCGCGAGGACGAAAGCCGCCATTGACGCGAAGATGCACTGGAGCACCGTCACCGATACCGTAACGGCTACGCTGTTGAAGACATAGCGCGAGAAGGGCACGCGGTTGCTGTTGAGCACCTCGAACATATCGCTGAAATTGTCGAGGGTCGGGCGCATGGCGTACAGCTTCGGCGGGAAGATGAACAGCTCCTCTACGGGCTTGACAGACATTATGAGAATAAGGTAGATAGGGAACAGCATGAACAGTCCGAGGACGGTCAGGAACGCAAATATAGCGACAGTTCCGCCTATCTTCCTGCCCGCCTGCTTGTTCGACGCCTTCAGCCTTGCGGTATTGACCTGTGCCATTTTCCCACCTCCTTAGTCCATATATTTGCTCAGCACCTTGCTGATGAGCTTGTTCAGCAGGTACATGACGACGAACAGTATCATACATATCGCCGAGGCGTAGCCCATTTCGTATCTTACCCAGCCGTAGTCGTAGGCGTGGGTCATTATCGTGTGAGCCTTGTAGTCCGTGCTCGGGAAGCCGACGAGGTTCTGCGCTACAGTACCCGCCGTGAACGAGCTTACTATCTGCATTACCGCCGCGAACATCAGCTGCGGTCCCATTGACGGGATAACGATGTATATGAGCTCCTGCCAGCGTGTGCGTATGCCCTCGATAGCTCCCGCCTCGTACATCGAGCGGTCGATGTTCTGGAAGCCCGCTCTCAGCGCAAGGAAGCCCGCGCCGAGCGATATCCACAGCTGTACCACTATCGTCACGCCGAGGATATAGCGTCCGTCGGTGAGCCACTGCACGGGCGAGTTGATCAGTCCGAGGTTTATCAGGAAGGAGTTCGCGTAGCCGTTCATATCGCCGCTGAAAATCAGCGTCCACGCCGTGTAGACGTTCGCCAGCGACGGCGCGTAGAATATGAGCGTGAACAGCGTCTTGAGCTTCGGGTGGAGCTCATTTATGAGCCATGCCAGCAGGAAGCAGAGTATGTAGCTGACAGGTCCCGTGAAGAGGGCAAAAACTATCGTCACTCTTATGGATTTTACGAATATCTTGTCCGAGAGGAAGAGCGTCGTGTAGTTCGACAGCCCGACGAATTTCGGAGCCTGTGCCATGTTGAAGTCGGTGAAGCCCATAGGGAGGGACATCACAACAGGCACTATCGTGAATACAAAGAAGAATATCATAAAGGGCGCGAGCATGAGGTAGGCAGACTTGTTCTGCCTGAACGACCGCCACAGCATGGCGCGTTCCTCACGCTTTGTCCTCTTACCGATATCTTCCGCTGATATCTGAGCCAAGAGACGTTCCTCCTTCCGTTATTTTTCGTCGGTGGTCAGACCGAGATTCTTTCGCTTGCGGGTAATTTCGTCGTTGATGTCGCGGTTGTACCATATCAGCGTGTCGCGCGGATTGCCGAGCTCGTTTACCGTCTCTCTGAACGCGTTCATGATGTTGCGCGTTACCGCGTACGACGAGGGTATTACGGGTATCTCGACGAGCTCCGCCTGCTGAGCGGCGAGCCTGTCGTATTCGCCGTGCGACCACGACAGCTGTGCGAGAGCCTCGGTGTTGGCGGTATCGAATCTGCCCATAGTGCCGAGAAGTCCCTCTATCTGCGTGCCGTAGCGCACCTGCGTGTCGGTGTCGGTGAACCACTTGATGAACTCCCACGCGTTCTCCTTGTTGCCGACCTTCTTGAAGATGACAGCTCCCGCACCGTTCGAGTTTGCGGCATGGGATACAGTACCGTCCTCGCGGAGAGTGCCGGGCACGGGGCAGAAGTCCCACAGTCCCTTTATCTCGGGAGAAGCCACTGTCAGCTGATTGAAGAAGGTGTAGTTGTTGATGACTATCGGGTATTCGCCCGTCCTGAATCGGCTGAAAGCGTCGTACTGCTGTACGAAGCTGTACTTGGTGTAGAAGTCCGTCCACTCCTCGAAGGACTGCACAGCCTCGATGGAGTTGAACGTGGACGCCGTCTGCTCGTCGTTGTAGTAATTGATGCCCTTCTGGAGCAGCAGCATCGCGAAGGTGTGACCCGTTTCAGTAGCGGGTGATATATTCGTCGGCGGGAGCACAAGTCCCACGTTCATATACTTGCGCTGGAGCGCGGGGAGCATATCTATCAGCTCCGTCCACGTCTCGGGCGGCGAGTCGTAGCCGAGCTCCGTGAGGACGTCGGTGCGGTAGAACATCATCGGGAAGGTCTGGCTTATCGGCAGACCGTAAGTGCCGCCGTTGTATTGGTATGGCGTCATCGCGTTCTGCTGGAATCTGCCCTGTACGCTGCTGAAATCGGAGAATTCCGACAGGTCAACGAGGAGGTCGCGCGCGGCGAGGTTCACGGGGAACTCTCCGCCGAGGAAGAGCGCCACATCGGGTCCCTTTCCCGCGAGCGTAGCCTCAACTACGCCGCCGACAACGAGGTTGACGGAAATGGGTATGTTGTACTCCTGCATGAACTCGTTCTCGGTCATCTCCTTGACGACCTGAGCCTGATCGCGTCCGAGCGACACCCACACGTTGATAGCGTCCTCGCCCGTCACATCGGAGAGGGTGGTGTAGTCCTCGAAGAACGAGCCCACGAAGGACTTCACGCTGAAGGCTATCGACTTGCCGAGCTTTTCCTTAGCGCTTGCGAACTCTTTGCCCTCGGTCGCGAACTCGATGTAATCGACCTCGAGCGGCTGGTCACGGTAGTCGCGCTCCCACGCGGAGATAGAAGCTATGCTGTCCTTTATCTGCGAGAGGTAATTGGGTATCCTCAGCGGCTTTTCGGTGCACTTGTCGAGTATGACCGTCATCGTTTCGAGGGAAGCCGCCTCCGAGCCCGCAGAGCCCGAAAGCCCCTCTATCTCGCCCTGTATGTCCTTGAGCTCCTGCGAGAGGCGCGAGAAATTGCTGACGAGGTCGGGTATCTTCTCGTGCACGTAGTAGTCGGTGTACTTGTCGGGCGACGGACCCGTTATCATCAGTATCTTGCGGTAGTAGGTATTGAGGTCGGTGACGCACTCGTCGAGCTTACGGAGCGAGTTGCCTATCTCGCCGGGGACGCACTCCATCGTGATGGTGTGGTCGCGGTCGGCTGTGAGGTAGACATACACGTCCCCGCCGTCCTCAGCCTTGGGCGTGACGACGCTCCAGTCGGTGTCGTAGAAGAACTTCACCTGGTCGAGCTCAGCGCACGGCACCTCGCCGTCGATGTATATGCGCCTGTTCGAGTAGAAGCCGCGCATCTGGTTCTGGCGCGACTTTATGCCTATCCTGTACCAGCCATCCTCGCCTATCTCATCCGCGGGGATAGTCCACGTCACGGACTGGAGCGCCTTCTTCCAGTTGCCCGAGCCGAGGGTGTTGTACACGACCTTGCGCGGGTCAGACGGCGATACGAGGTAATTCGTATTGTCGTAGGTGGGGTAGAGCGTGGAGTCGGATTTGAGCTCCGCGTTCTCGCCCTCTATGCGGAAGATGTTGGGCTCGGGCGAAGCGGAGGCGTCCACGGAAGCCCTGTACTCCTCGTAAGTCGGGAGTTCCTCGGGGTTGCAGAAGCGCAGGCTCTCTATCGCGAGCTCGGCGCGCTCGGAGGTGAAGCTTATCTCGTGTCTGCCCTTTTCGAGGTAGAAGAACAGCGGCTCGCCGAAGAGCCCGTCGATGTCGCCGAAAGTACACTCCTGCCACATACCCTTCTGTATCTGCGACGGACGCACCTGATTCCCGCGCGAGTCGGTATGGATATCGGTCTCGTTGACCCACACGCGGTTGAGGGTGAGGCGGGTCGCGGTGTCGTAGGGCGACTTGCCGTCTATCTGCAATGACAGCTCTATCTGCGAGCTGTTCGATTCGATGGGGAAGTAGCTTATCCCGAGGCAGTATATGCCCGTTTCATCGACGTCGATGTCGTAGGAGAGCTCGCCGTCGGCGCTCTCCCAGACGAGGACGTCGTCGCGGAAGTCGTCGTCGGCGCCGTAGCTGCCCGTCGCGAACGTGCCGCCCTTCGCGGACTTGTACGCGGTCGCCTTTATCGCTATCTCCTTGTCGGGACGCTTTTCGCCGCAGTACATATCGTAGTAGTCGCTGTACGAGGGTATGCCCGTATCCACGGGCTCGATGGCGAAGTAGCCGTCATCGGCGACTGCGGAAGGCACATCAGCCGCGGCAGCTGTAACTGTGCCCGTGAGGCTCCACGACGCGGCTAAGCATGACAATGCGCCGAAGGACACCCTTCGGCAGAGCTTTCTGATATTCAATTCTATCCACCTTTCGTGAGCTGAGGGAGACGGCAGGGCTGCCAAGAGGGTACAGACGAGCCGCTTTGTGAGGTGTGTGGCAGACTGCCCAAAGTCTGCGGATATGTGAAGCAGTACCACTAAACTGCATAAAAGCTTACAGATTATTATAACAAATTTATAAAGAATTGTCAAGACAAATTGCTATATATAATAGGTACAACGTTATTGTACATACCAATGAGATTTATGTGTACAAAACGCTCTTTTTTTGTTGTGCAAAACGCTGAATTTGCAAAGTTTGCTTGGCAGGTATTGACAAGTGAACTTGGCAGTGCTATAATGCAAGCATAGAGACGTGACAAGTTCACTTGGCATCAGTCTCCCGAAAGATAAGTGAGGTGCTGTCTATGAAAAAACATGAAGCAAACAATTTCTCCGATTTCAGCCTGCTGAGCATACTCCTCTCGCGTCCCGTGAGAATGATAGCTGCACTCGCTGTCACGACGACAGCGGCGTATCTCCTCGGGAAATAAAGGAGGTACTGCCATGAACAGGGAAGAAATACTCGCCAAGAGCAGGAAGGAAAACAATTCCGAATACGAGCAGAACACCTACAAGCTCGCGGGAAGCATCGCGCGTATCGTAGGCGGCTTGCTGTGTGCCGTGCTCTTCATCACCGAGCAGTTCGTCACGGGGCATTTCGGCTGCGGCTACTTCCTGATATTCTGCGTTATGCAGCTGGTACACGACAGTTACATCTTCATACGGACAAAGTCGAAAGTGAACCTTGTCAGCGCCCTCTGCTTCATAGGAGTAGCCGCTGTGACGACATACGGCTACGTCAGCGACCTTCTCAAAGGGTGAGCCTATGGACGATAAGCTCATACTGCGCAACAGGCTGAAGGAGGCGCGTACCGAGGCAAGACTCTCGCAGGCACAGCTCGCGGAGATGGTCGGTGTATCGCGCAACACCATCAGCTCGATAGAGACGGGACAGTATCAGCCGACGGCAAAGCTCGCGCTGATAATCTGCATAGCCCTCGACAAGAAGTTCGAGGAGCTGTTTTATTTCTGATTTGAGGTGTCTGTGTAGGGACGCGCATTGCGCCCCTGAACGGGCGGATAATATCCGCCCCTACAGCTTGATTTTTACGGCAATATATGTTACAATATTTACATCTTTTTACTTGGAGGGATACAATTATGGAAAAGGTACTGGAAGTCAAGGAGTTGTCCAAGCAGTACACTAAAGTACTCGCGGCGGACAAGGTCAGCTTCGACATCGAAAAGGGCGAGATTTTCGCGCTCATCGGTCCCAACGGAGCGGGCAAGACCACCACTATCCGCATGATATCGACCCTGCTGAAGCCCACCTCGGGCGACGCCGTGGTCGCGGGACACAGCGTGGTCAAGGACGCTGCAAAGGTGCGCGAGTGCATAACCTACCTCCCCGACGAGGCAGGTGCGTACAAGAATATGACGGGCAAGAGCTACCTGCGCTTTATGGCGGGACTGTTCTCGACCGACATCGACACGATAAACCGCTACGTCGAGCGTGCGGAGCGCATCTGCGGGCTCGGTGACAGGCTCAAGGACAAGATAGGCACGTACAGCCGTGGCATGATAAGAAAGCTCCTGCTCGCGCGTGCGGTCATGACCGAGCCCAAGCTCGCCATTCTTGACGAGCCCACAAGCGGTCTCGACGTGCTCAACGCCATCGAGATACGCAAGATGATAAAGAAGCTCGCCGCAGAGGAGGGTATGTCCTTCCTGCTGTCGTCGCACAATATGCTCGAAATTGAGTTCGTCTCCGACCGCGTGGGTATCATATCCAAGGGTCACCTCCTCGTGACAGGCAGGGCTGACGAGCTGAAGCAGCGCTACAGTGCACAGAACCTCGAGGAAGTATTTGAAAGGGTGGTGAACGGCAATGAAATTCTTTAATCTGCTGAAAAAGGAGCTCGGCGAGCTCATCACGCCGCAGACCATAATCAGTCTTGTCGCCATCTCCGCGATGCTCATGCTCATGGGCAACCTCATGAAGAGCACGATAAAGGAAGCGGTCAAGAACGAATACAGCATCACCATCAGCGACCGCGACGACACCGATTTCACACATCAGCTCGCCAAGGCTCTCGAGGCGGGCGGAGCTACGCTCAAAACAGTCGAGACCTCGGGCGACGACTACTCCGCGATACTAAAAAGTGCGGACGCCGAGTCCCTCGTCATCATACCCGAGGGCTTCACCGAGAAGCTCGAAAATGGCGAGCGTCCCGAGATAATCAGCGTCGCGGGAATGAAGTCCGCGGCGGCGATGTCGAACGTGATGAACAGCAACAGCGGCGCTATCGGGCTCATATCCGACTGCATATCCGCTACCTTCGCCGAAAAGTCTGGACTTACTCCCGAGCAGGTCGAGCTCCTGCAGCTCCCCGTTGACGTGACCGAGCAGACCGTAGTCAAGGACAAGAACGCTCCCGTCAGCACATCGAGCGTAATGAGCAGTCTGATGATGAAGAATATGATACTTCCAATCATCGTGTTCATACTTATCATGTTCACGTCGAATATGCTCATGAGCGCCATCAGCAACGAAAAGATAGACAAGACCCTCGAAACACTGCTCTCCGCACCTGTGTCGAGAACGGCTATACTCGGTGCTAAAATGCTTGCGGCGGCGATAATCGCACTGCTCAATGCTGTGGTGTATATGTTCGGCTTCTCCTCGTTCATGACGGGAGCTACCGACAGCGTCACCGAGGAAATGGGCACACAGCTCGTCGCGCAGTATATGTCCGTGGACGAAGCCCTCGAAAGGCTCGGACTTACCCTCGGCGTGACCGACTACATCCTCATCGGAGCACAGCTCTTCCTGACGATAATGATATGCCTGTCGGTATCCCTCATGCTCGGAGCACTGGTCAACGACACCAAGCAGTCACAGACGATGATGATGCCGATGATGATAATGGCAATGGTGCCGTACCTCATCTCGATGATGGCGGACATCAACACCCTTCCTGCAGCAATAAAGCTCGTGGTATACGCTATACCCTTCACGCATACGTTCTCGGCTGTGAACAACCTGATGTTCGGCAATTACACGATATTCTTCGGCGGACTAATCTACCAGTTCATCGTGTTTGCGATATGTATGTTCTTCGCACTGAGACTGTTCAATTCGGACAAGATACTCACAGCGTCGCTCAACTTCGGACAGAAGTCGAAGTTCAAGAAGCACGCGGATAACGAATAAAAGCGGCTGAGGCAAGCCCCGTTAAGTCAGATACACACACGAAATAATGCCCCTGAACGTTACAAAGCGCTCAGGGGCATTGTGTTTGTTTATGCTGTGAAAATAGGTCAGGATTTGTAAGAGTAATAATTTAACATTTTATCTATGGTTCCCTCAATTTCTTGCAAGCTATTATATTCTATCATATCGTCAATATAACTTAACACGTCATAGGGCTCTTCAAGATCATTCACCTGAACAGGCAGCATAGTGTATAGTTCGTAGCATTTTTCGGCAAACAGAGCAATGCTTACTGTTCTGGAATGATAAACATTGCCAAGCTCAAAAAACAAAGTTTTTCCAAATAGGATAGCATCAAATGCTCCTGTTTCAAAATCAAAATATCTTTTCAATCTCTTAAGCGCTGATTCAGCGTCGGTCAATAATTCCAATTCAAGCAGCAAATAATTATCTGGATCTTTTAAGAAAAGCATATCAAGATGATCATTATATTCTTGCCCATCATTTAAGCTTAGCCGCCATAGATACGCATAAACCAATAACTTCTCCATATACCATCTTCCCCTCTGAATCCCGGTTTATGACCGGCATAATTATAGCACAGTATCTGAGCGGTGTCAATAGAAAACGCCATAGCGTTTCTGACCTTGTCTCAGAAATGCTATGGCGTAAAGCTTCTGTATCAGCGTCCGCATATGCAGACTGCTGTTTTGTCCTGAATGAACGATATTTACGGGCTTCCCGTTATCAATACATACCGCCCATACCGCCTGCGGGCATTGCAGGTGCGGGATTCTCTTCCTTGATGTCGGCAACAAGGCTCTCGGTGGTGAGCACCATCGAAGCTACGGAAGCCGCGTTCTGGAGAGCAGAACGTGTTACCTTTGTCGGGTCAACGATACCTGCGGGTATCATATCTGTGTATACCTCGTTGTAAGCGTCGAAGCCGTAGCCGAGCTTGCGCGAGCGTCTGATCTTGTCAACGATAACGCTTCCCTCAAGACCAGCGTTCTCAGCTATCTGACGAACGGGAGCCTCAAGAGCCTTGAGGATTATCTTAGCGCCTGTCTTCTCGTCGCCGTCGAGAGTGGGAACGAGCTTCTCGACTGCGGGGATAGCGTTGATGTAGGCAGTACCGCCGCCTGCAACGATACCCTCCTCAACAGCTGCCTTTGTAGCCGCGAGAGCGTCCTCGATTCGGAGCTTCTTCTCCTTCATCTCTATCTCTGTAGCAGCACCGACCTTGATAACAGCTACGCCACCTGCGAGCTTAGCAAGGCGCTCCTGGAGCTTCTCGCGGTCGAAATCGCTTGTTGTAGTCTCGATAGCAGCACGTATCTGAGCAACACGAGCCTTGATAGCCTTCTTATCGCCTGCGCCGTCAACGATGATGGTGTTCTCCTTCTGGATAACTATCTGCTTAGCCTGACCGAGCTGCTCTATAGTAGTCTCGCTGAGCTCGAGACCGAGGTCTGCTGTGATCACCTCGCCGCCTGTGAGAGTAGCGATGTCCTTGAGCATCTCCTTGCGTCTGTCACCGAAGCCCGGAGCCTTGACAGCGGCTACCTTGAATGTGCCGCGGAGGTTGTTGAGGATAATGGTAGTGAGAGCCTCGCCCTCTACGTCCTCAGCGATGATAACGAGCTTCTTGCCCATCTTTACTATCTGCTCGAGAAGGGGGAGTATCTCCTGAATGGAGCTTATCTTCTTGTCTGTGATGAGGACGTAAGCGTCGTCGTAAACCGCCTCCATCTTGTCTGCGTCTGTTATCATGTAAGGCGAGATGTAGCCGCGGTCGAACTGCATACCCTCTACTACCTCGCTGTAGGTCTCGGCAGTCTTGGACTCCTCGATAGTGATAACGCCGTCGGAGGTTACCTTCTCCATAGCCTCGGCAATGAGCTTGCCGACAGCCTCGTCAGCGGACGAAACCGTACCTACTCTTGCGATATCCTCGCTGCCAGCAACAGCCTTGGAGTTGTCAACGATGGACTTTACAGCCGTGTCAACAGCCTTTGCGATACCCTTCTTGAGAACCATCGGGTTTGCACCTGCTGCGATGTTCTTCATACCCTCGCGGACGATAGTCTGAGCGAGGAGGGTAGCTGTTGTAGTACCGTCGCCTGCCGCGTCGTTTGTCTTGGTAGCGACTTCCTTAACGAGCTGAGCACCCATGTTCTCGAATGCGTCCTCAAGCTCGATATCCTTGGCGATGGTAACGCCGTCGTTAGTGATGAGCGGAGCGCCGAACTTCTTGTCGAGAACGACATTTCTGCCCTTGGGTCCCATTGTTATCCTTACTGTGTCAGCGAGCTTGTCGATGCCTGCCTGAAGCGACTTTCTTGCGTCCTCGCCGTACTTGATATCCTTTGCCATAGTTATTACTCCTTTTATTCAATATTTCGTTAACGCTGTATTGTGTAGAGGACGCCGCCATCGGCGTCCCGCAAATATGTCGTTAATAAGCGGGCAGGCGAGGGCGCCTGCCCCTACAATAGGTGATTCTTACTTTACGGTAGCAAGAATGTCTTCCATCTTTACGATGATGAACTCCTCACCCTCGAGCTTGACGTTAGTGCCCGAATACTTGGAGATGAGCACCTTGTCGCCCTTCTTTACTTCCATTTTAACGTCCGCAGTGCCGGGACCTACTTCAACTACCTCGGCAACCTCGGGCTTTTCCTTAGCCGAGCCCGAAAGGATGATACCGCTCTTGGTGGTCTCCTCAGCCTCGACCATCTTGACAACTACTCTGTCCTGTAAAGGTTTGATAGTCATGATATATACCTCCTGAAATAATTATATGCAACAGTTTAGCACTCTCTTTCTCTGAGTGCTAATTATATTTTACCACCTTTTTCTAATAAATCAAGACATACGCGCCAAAACTGTGAATGTGTACAAATATCTTCACGATATGTTGAATCTGCAATAGCCAATGTGTAGGGGCGGATATTATCCGCCCGCGCCCTACAAAACAACTCGCGGCAACCGAATGTAGGGGCGGCGTTCCGCCGCCCGCCATTGAACCGCCAACCAACGGCGACCAGTCGCAGGGGCGCATTCCGTGCGCCCGCATTAACGCAAACGGCAGACGGTTCGAGATTCGCGGACGACCAATGGTCGTCCCTACAAGATTGTGTCAGCCAAGTCCTTCCGTGCGGTGATAGATTATCGGTCTGAGCTGTACCCCGCGCAGAGCCGCGTCCACCGCCTCGGGCAGGAGGTCGAATTCCGCAACCAGCGACGCGGGCTTGTGCTCGATGTCGTCCTGCAGCATCGGCACGAAGTAGTAGTTCTTGCGGTTGAAGAGCTCGCCGATATTCTTCGCCGAGCCGAGCAGCGAGTCGTTCGAGGCTATCGCGAGCACGACGGGCTTGCCGCTCCGCAGGTGCGATTTTACCGCCATTGTAGCCGCTCCGTCGGTGATACCCGCCGCGAGCTTCGCCGCCGTATTCGACGTGCACGGCGCGACTACCATAATATCCGTCATATCCTTCGGACCTATCGGCTCGGCGGCGGAGATGTCCGTGATGACGTCCCGCCCGCATATCTCCGCGAGGCGTGCGATGTTCTCGGAGCTCGTGCCGAACCGCGTCGAGAACGAAGCGGCGTGCTCCGACATCACGGGGACGAGCTCCGCGCCCATTTCGCGCAGTTTCGCCGCCTGCTCGAAGCTCCGCCCGAACGTGCAGAACGAGCCCGTCATCACGTAGCCTATCCTTATGCCGATGAAGTTAGTTTCCATAGCCGCCGCCTCCTTCCTCAATAATGGCGGCGACCGCGTCGGCGATGATCCCGCCCGCGGTCACGGGAGCAGTCTTCCCCGGGAGCCCGTTTGCGCGTATCAGCCTCGCCCCGAGAGCCTCTGCGGCTTCCGTGCTGAACCCGCCCGAGTCCGAGGCAAGCTCTATAAACAGGGCATCGTCGCGGAATCTGCCGATATTATCGGACGTGAATATCTCCGCGGGAGCTGTGTTGAAAACGAGGGCAAAGCCCCCGCCGAGAGCGTCCGTGCGCACCGATTTTACGCCGAGCATTCGCGCCTTAGCCTCAGCCTTCGGACTGCGCACCGCGGCGGTGATATCCGCTCCGAAGCCGCGCAGTATCAGCGCAAGAGCTGTGCCTATCCTGCCGAGCCCGACAATCAGCACGGGCAGCCCGCTGAGCGCCGTATCAAGCCTTTCGAGCGCTAACTGTACCGCTCCCTCTGCGGTGAGGACGGCGTTTCTGAGCTGAAGCTCCTCGCGCCCGAGGTAGCTTATCAGCCTGTGCCGCGGGAAGAGCTCTGAGAGGCGGGAGTCCCCGCGCCCCGTGAAGATAGTGCCGCCGTCCCTGACTGCCGAGGCGACTGTCTCCGCGGCGAGAGTGCCGCTGTAAAACGGCGCGGAGACCTCTCCTCCCTCGCCGAGCGCGAGCATTGGCAGTACCGCAAAATCGTAGCTGTCCGCCGCAGGGAGCGGGTCTGCGAGATGTTTTACCGTGTCGGGGAGGGCTTTGAAGTCGAAGCCCGTTATCCCCGTGCTGTATCTTTCCGCGAGCCGCGCGGCGCAGTGTACCTGCCGCATATCGCCGCCCGCGATAAGTATATTTATATCATTTCTCATAAGGTTCTCCGTTCTGCCGAATGGCAATTGAATCAGAACTGCCGCCCTCACACGGAGGAAGCGGCAATCTCTGTACATTATATGGAGAACGGCGTGTGTGTGTGAGAACTAAGAGCTCAGATGCAGGGGCGCGCATTGCGCGCCCGCATTAACGAAAGCGGCGGACGATATGGGATTTGCGGACGGCCAGCGGTCGTCCCTACAGTCGGTTCCCGTGGATTTGTCGTATACCTGCGGGCGGGCGAGGGCGCCCGCCCCTACAAAACGTCGCCGTTGGTTTGTCGGAATATTGCGGGCGGATGATATCCGCCCCTACATTCAATTTTACTTTATCACTTTACCGCGCCAAGTTCCAACATTCAATATCCAGTGCGTTATGTACATTATTGGTAAGGCACGCGGGAAAAGACCCGCGGTCTGTACGAGTAAGCGAGTTTACGAGCGACCGCGTGAATCGCCCGCGGGGGCTCCCCGCCGAGCGACAGCGTGAATCGGCAGCGCGGACACCGCGTCGAGCGACAGCGTGAATCGGCAGCGGGGGCTCCCCGCCGCGCACTTGATATTCTGAAAAATATGTGGTATAATAACCTTGAATAAAAATGCCGTTTCGGGCGGAAGGGAGGAAATATGAACTATATCGGTGAAAAATGCGTCGCCTGCGGTGAGACTTTCAATGACGGCGACGATATCGTGGTCTGCCCCGAGTGCGGTTCGCCGCACCACAGAGCCTGCTACAAGGCTGAGAACAAATGCGCAAATTCGACGCTCCACGGCACGGACGAGAGCTGGCACAGCTCCGCTGAGGAGAAGCAGGAGACGGAAGCCGAGGAGAAAAAGTTCGTGATATGCTCCGCCTGCCACTTCCCGAACAGTCTCGAAGCCGAGACCTGCATAAGATGCGGCGCCGACCTTACATCAGACGATACGGACGGTGAGGAGTCGGACGGCTTGTCTTTCGGGGTGCCGAGACCCTACCTCGGATTCAATCCGGACGAGGATATGGGCGGCTCTCCGCTGAGGGATGTCGCGGACTTCGTCCGTACCAATACCATCTACTATATCCCCATATTCAAGCGTATGAAGGACACGGGCAGAAGCATATCCTTCAACCTGATAAGCTTCATATTCCCGCCCGTATACTTCGCGAACAGGAGGATGTGGTTCTGGGCGATGCTGTCGCTCATTGCAACTGTCCTGCTGTCAATGCCGCTGGCGGTGAGCTATCTTATCGCAGACGGTCTCGAGAGCAGCTACACCATCTTCCCTGCCGAGCTGATACAGAAGCTCTACGACAACCGCCATATTCTCGCAGCACTTGTGGACGTGTGCAACGTGGCGGATATGCTGATACGCATAACGTTCTGCCTGTTCAGCAACAAGCTTTACTACCGCTTCGTGCTGAAGTCGCTGAAGAAGCTGAAGGCGCACGCCTCGGGCGAGCTCACGCGCGAGGAGATACTCGCAGCCGGCGGAGTGAAGATACTCAACACCGTCCTCATTCTGATACTGCTGCTGACGCTGACATTCGTCGCTATGTACGGCACGTACCTGCTGCTGTCAAGCCTGTTGTAAACAAAAAAAGCCCGAAAGCTTATGCTTTCGGGCTTTGCTGTTGATATTACTTTCTCTTTGTGGTCGCGGCGGGAGTGTCCTGCAATATGGACTGCTGAACGGACTGTGAATTCTGTCCGAGAGCGGGAGAGTTCTTGAGTGTGTGCTGGAGCTTCTCCTTTGTGCGCTTGATGTCGAGGAGCGACTTGTTGTGTGTAGCCTCTGCGTCGTTGAGCATCTGAGCCACCGACAGAGCCGCATTCTTCTGGAGGTTGGTGGAAGCTGTCTGAGCCTTCTGGAGGATATCCACAGCCTTCTTCTTTGCCTCGGTGACGATAGCCTCCTGAGAAACTATCTGCTGAGCTCTCTCCTCAGCCTTGCGGATAATGCCCTCTGCGTTGAGCTTAGCCTCGTTGAGGATACGCTGGCAGTCGAACTCTATCTTCTTAG
>CAMHBN010000018.1 GCA_946183385.1 uncultured Ruminococcus sp. | reverse complement strand
GGTACAGCGGAGTAAGCCTGCCCTCTGCGTCCTCGAGATAGGCATTGCCGATAACGACGTCGTATTTTTTCATATACGGCAGCTGCTCGACAAAAAAATGCTCTGAAACCGTGTCGTCCTGATCGAGGAAGAGGATGAAGTCTCCCCTGCACTCAGTAAGCCCTGTCACTCTTGCCTTGTGGATGCCGCTGTTTTTCTCATGAGTCAGCACTCTGCACTCCACATCGCCTGTTTCCGCAGGCATCTCGACCTTGACATCGGGGCTGTCGTTAACGATCAGCAGCTCGACCGAGCTGCCAGACGACACTTTTTTCAGATTTTCAGTATTTTCCACAATATTAGATACAAGGGCACTGATATACTCATTGCCCTTATAAAACGGTGTGATCACGGAAATCTTCATTTTATGCCTCCTCAATGACCGCCGGCGAGTCTCCCCGCGCCCATTCGCCGAAACGAAAAAAACAAAGCGATCATTCTGCCGCTTCCTGTCGTTTTACTCTGTCGGAAATGCAGCGGTTTCTCTTATCCATCACCAGACTGCCCGCAGGCACGTCCTTGCTTACGAGGGTACCCGCTGCGATGACGCTTCCCTTTCCGATCGTGACGCCGTCGAGGATAATAACATTGCTGCCTATCCAGCAGTCGTCTTCTATGGTTATGCCTTTCTGGTTAACTCCCTGCTCCTTTATGCTTTTGCTCTCGTCGGAGAAATTATGGTTCTCCGCGAACAGCGAGCACTTGGGACCCATCATGACATTTTTTCCTATGGTTATCTTTCCCGAGCAGCCGACGTAGCCGTGAGGTCCGATAGACGATCTTTCGCCCATAACAAGTCCTTTTCCGAGATCGTTCCCGTAATAGCTCGACGGACGGATCATGACGCCCCGTCCGATAGTGACATTATCTCCGAAAACGAGCCCGTCCCTGCACAAGCCGTGTATCTCGCTGTAGTCCTCGAATTTGACATTTTTCCCGCAGACGATCTTTCTGCCGTGAGTTACCTGAACGTGCCTGCCTATCAGGAGCAGACCCGATGCTTTTTTCAGGAAAAACCTGAGAAACAGACCTCTGAAAGCTTTGATGCCTGTATTCTTCAAGATTATCAACTTGTCAAAACTTCCGATTTCCTTATACATGATTATCCCTTCCGAAGCAGCGACTTATATATACCGATAAGCTGTTCGTAATTATCTTCGGGCTGATACTTTGCCTCGTAATCCTTTCGGGCGTTCCGTCCCATCTCGCGGATGAGCTCCTCATTGTTCCAGAGCTCGCGGATAGTCTTCACGAATCCGTTCACATCGCCGAGCGGCACCTTGAAGCCGTTGTAGCCATTGCTGACAGCTTCGACGGAAAAGCCCAGATCGGTCGCAACAAGGGGATTGCCAAGGCTTTCCGCTTCTATCTCGACCATTGAGCAGCCCTCGTACCATATCGAAGGGAAGACCACGAACTCGCCCGCCTTGACAATGCTCAGGCACTTGTCGTGCTGAGTATAACCAAGGAAGAAGACGTTCTTGTGCTTCTCTGCCCATTTTGCGAATTCCTTTTCAAGGGGACCGCCGCCCATTACCACCAGCGGTATATCGGGGAGCTTCTCCCATATTTTCATCAGGACGCGTATGCCCTTTTCCTCGCCTATTCTTCCGTAGAAAACAACATATCTCTCAGGAAGCCCGGTAACCTTCTGAGGCTTCATATTCGCCTCGGCATCGGGTACGAAGTTATATTTCTTTATCATCTTTTTCGGATCAAAGCCTATCCCCCTGAGGAGAGACATCTGATTCTCGTTCAGGCAGATGTACTTGTCGATCTGCTTATAGAAGGTCTTCCTGAGCCTGTGGTACTTGAAATTCACAGCCACGGGCAGGCTCTGGAGCTTTGAATTCTTGAAGCAGCCGTATTTGCACATTCTGAGGTAATGACCGTCGCCGCAGAGGTTGCACAGCTCATTCCCGCGCAGCGAAGTTGCACAGGGACATACGAAACGGGTATCATGCAGCGTAGCGACCACCTTGCATCCGCTTCTCTTTGCAGCATACAGCACAGAAGGCGAAAGGAGCGGGAAAAAGGTGTGGACATGGACGATATCGGGCTTTTCCCTGCTGATGATATTCTTCACCTCGCGGTAATTTTTAAACGACCAGATCATACCGAATATACCGGCTATCTTGCCTACCGCGCCCGCCTTATCGAACTCGTCATTACACACCGAATAGCGGACGACCGAGTGTCCGTGCTCAGTCAGCATTGCGGTCTCGCTTTTGAAGACCTGATCGTCACCGCTTGCCGAGCCCTTTCTGTGGAAATTATGAATTGCAAGGATCTTCATTTATTACCCCTATCCAAAAAGACTTGTTTATATCTGTCGCCGATGTAGCCCCAGCTGAACGCATCCTTTATGCGCCCCTTGGCTTTGTCGCCGTATCTGCCGATCTCGTCGGCATTCATCATATCGGCTTTTTCTATCAGGTTGCTCAGGCAGCCCTCGCTCTTCTTCCAGTACAGAGCCGCGTCCTGACCGACCTCTTTATTGAAGCCGACATCAAGAAGGAGGTTCAGTCTTGTACTGCCGAGAGCCTCCAGCAGGCTCGGATTGGTACCTCCGACCTCATGTCCGTGGAAATAGCCGTAAGCACACTCACGTATCTTCTTCAGCAGCTCTTTATCGTAAACAGTTCCGACGAACTTTATCCTCGGGTCAGCCTTGAAATGCAGCTTCTCCTCGAGCTCGTTCAGGAACTTCTGGTTAACGTTGGTGATAAGAGCGAAATTCTTCTTGCTCTTGCTCCTCATGAACTCTCTTATCATCGTTTCAAAATTATTCTCGGGAACAAAACGTCCGACAACGAGATAATACTTTCCTATCTCCAGTCCCTTTTTCTTAAGCCACGAAGTGAACTCGGGAGCATCGTCCCTCATCGCACTCGGCTCGATATCGGCTCCGTAAGCGATATATGTGGTATTGGGGTGAGAATACTCTTTTTTGATGTACTTCTCGATATTGACGGAGTCGCAGATGACCAGATCCGCGCAGCCCACCATAGTCTTTTCGGACCATTTCCAGTATGAACGAACGGGCTTCGACCACTTGGCTCTCATCCACTCGTGACCGTCGGGATTGAGGTAATACCTTCCGCCGACCTCCCTGATCTGCTTTGCAAGCCCTTTGATAAATAAACCGATACGGCAGGTAAGGACGTAGAATATCGGGTTCTTTATACCCTTTTCCCTGCAATATCTGAGGGCATAGCAAAGCGCCGCTCTATCGTAATAGACCGCCACCGCAGGACCTATATTCGGGCAGGGTATCTTGAAAACATGAGCGTTCTTATACGTAAACTCGCTCACCTTTCCGTCTTTATCCTTAACTGCATCGGAGATAGATGACAATTTTGATTCATCCATATAGCCGTCACCGTTCGCCTTACAGGCAACGTGGTACTTGATGGATCTTACGTGTTCGTGCTCACCCAGCAGTCGATCGACGAATGTCTCGTATCCGCCGTACTGACCGATAGATTTGGAACCAATGATAAATATATGCTGTACAGCTTCCGACGCCGCAGCATTATTCAGTTCAGCCACTAACCGAGCCTCCCTACATTTTTCGTAATATAAATCCGGACGTTCTCCCGTCCGCTCATTTTCAGCTGACCTAAAAAAGATATCTCAAATATTCCGCCGCTTGCGACAAAACGAACATCCGAATGTCATCTCAGACGGTATACAATATATAATGTGCCCACTGTAATAATATTCATTATAGTACAACAGCCTTGCTTTTGTCAAGTATACACGAAAAGCAACACCGATATTTGTATACATATACAAAAGAATCGTGGCAAGCAAACGGATTATTAAACGTTACACCAACTTTGATTATACACGAAAAAATCGCGTTTGTCAACCGTTTTGTGCACTTTTACCAATTGATAACAACAGCTCATCCCCACCGCGCTCTCAGACCGTATCGTCAGGGCAGATAAACGTCCCCGTATTCTATCTGCAACGCACTCAAAAAAAACGGAACGCGGTCCGCACAGAACGTGCAGACCGCGTTGTTTGACTTTATGCCGTTTTAAGCGGTGGGCTTACTTTTTCTTCTTGCTGTTCTTGCCGTTGTTATTGGCTGAGTTCTCCTTCTTCTCCTCGGCAGCCTTTTCTGCCTCATCGGCGATTATCTCGACTGCTTCCTCGGGAGCAGTCTCCTCGGTTTCATCTTCTGCGTCATCCTCGGGCTCGCCGCCGACTGTGACCTTTTTCTTCTTCCTGTTATCGGTGATGAGAGCCTCAACAAACGCAACTGCGAAGAATATGATGAATCCGACAGCTTCAAGTATCATGAGCGGCTGCTTTGCATTCTCGATGATGTGACCCATCTTGTCAGTCGCGGTATTTGTTGCGGGAACAAGCACAGCATAAGCGTTCTTGAAGGTTACGTTACGGTAGTAGTCATCCGATGTCCTGTTTACGAGGTCAACGAGATTATCTACCTTCTTGTCAAGAGCCTCAAGCTCCTCTTCCACTCTCTTGGTCTTTGCAGTCGAACCGACAGGATTGTTCTTGAGAGCTTCGTGTCTCTCCTTGTTGTACTCGATCTGCTGCTTCGTCTGAGCAAGTGTGGAAGCGATCTCGTTCTTCTGCTGCATCATCTTGTCGTACTGCTCGGAAGCAACTGTAGACTGTGTATCAGCGCCGTCGCCTGTATTGCCGAACACGATGATCTGATCCTTCTGATAAGCCTCCAGTGAAGCTTCATACGCTGCGAGCTGCTCCTCGTACTGAGCCTTGTTGCGGTTCAGTTCCTTGATTCTGTACTCGTAATATGCGAGAGCCTCATCCTTGTCCTTTGTGAGGTTGTTTACAGTAACGAATGATGATACCTTATCAAGGTCGATGCTCTCGACAGTCTTTACAGCCTCGTAGAGGTCGCCGAAGGTGTAACCCGTTGCAGACGAACGGAAGCGCTTGTTTTCGTCGTTGGAGATGTCCTTGATATAGCTCTCGAGGGTCTGAAGACTGTTCTTGAAAACGTCAACAGCCTCAGAGTAGTCATAATCCTCATAGTTGATGGAAGTTACAGCATTACCGAGCGACTCGTTGTAGCCGTATCTCTCGTAGAAATAGGTCTGGTACTGCTCGAGCACGGAATTGAATATATCCACAGCCTGATCGTCTGTAAGGCTCGTATCGTTATAGTCGAAGAAGACCTTATACTGAGTCGGGAAGTACGATGTTTCGAGTATCTTCTCAACAGCGCTTACGCTGCCGTTGTTTTCGATAGCCTTCTCATAGAGAGTGATACGGTCTACCGCGTCCTTGGGCTTGATTCCCTGGAATGTGATACCTGCTCTGATAGGCTCGAGGTTTGTCAGATCCATACCGAGATCGGAAAGAGCAGCCTCGATAACAGCAGGGCTCTTGACGCTGGTCACCTCGAAATTGTCACCGTTGGGGTCGAGACCCTTTTCAACTCCGTCGAACGAGAAGCTGATAAGAGCCATGAGCGACGGCTTGCTGACATGAGTGGTGAAAGTAGCATATCCGAATGCAAAAGCGATAAACAGAACCGAAATTACCACCCACACGAGGAAATATTTTCTGAGCTTTCTGATGACAGTAGAAATAGAAACAACTACTTCGTTTTCTTTTTCTTCATGATTTTTTATCGTAATATTAAGGTTACGCTCTTCTTTTTTAGCCATTGCTTCCTCCTGATTTCACATTTTTCCTGATTTTGGATGCCGAAAGGTTATCATCCGACACTTTATTAATCATACCACTTTGACGAAAAAAAGTCAATACTTAGCCGATCATTTCGTAAATTTCCAGTTTATAAACAAAGCCGCCGATATTACGGAGAATTTGTTTGATGAAAAGCCACAAAACGCACATCGGTGCTGCTTTGCAGTCGGTATCGGGGCGGATAAATGTTCGGCAGCGGACAATTTCTCCTTGACATCAGGCGGCTTTTCGGGTATAATCGACTTATCATACGCACGGCAAATCGACATTTCACTTGAAAGAGAGGGTTCATTGTGAAACAGATACCAAAATTTACCGCAGCGATGCTTTCGTGCGCCCTGACGGCTTCGGCACTGCCGTCAGCAGGCCTCGGCACCATCCGCGCCGCCGAGCCGACCGTCGTTATCAACGAGGTCTGCTCGCAGAACAAGACCTGCCTTGCCGACAGCTACGGCAAATACTCCGACTGGATAGAGCTGTACAACGCGGGCAATACGGCAGTTGACCTGTCGGGCTGGGGGCTGTCCGACGACGCCGGACAGCCGCTGCTGTTCACCTTCCCGAGCGGTACTACCATCGGAGCGGGAGAGCATAAGGTCGTTTTCGCCTCAAAGCAGACTTCTACAGCCGCGGAGCTCCACACGGGCTTCGCACTGGACAAAAACGGCGACAGCGTCGTGCTGTCCGACGCTAACGGCAAGGTGCTCCAGCAGGTGGAGCTCCCCACGCTCGGGACTGACGTCAGCTACGGCATGACTCCCGACGGCAGCGGCAGATTCGAGGTAATGGCTCCGACGCCCGCGAAAGCTAATGCGGGAGTTGTTTCCGCGCCGAAATTCTCGGCTCAGTCGGGCTTCTACAGCACTGACCTCGCACTCACGCTGTCAGCAAATTCGGACGATACCATTTATTACACCACCGACGGAAGCGACCCTAAGACCTCCGCTACGGCGCAGGTCTACTCCTCCGCGATAACGGTAAAGGACAGGTCAAACGAGCAGAACATCTACAGCGCTAAGGTCGAGGACGAGTCCGCGACCTCCATCTCGCGCGGCACGGGCTATCAGCCGCCTCCGTTCAAGGTCGACAAGGCGACAGTTGTACGCGCTGCGGCGAAGAACTCCGACGGCACGTTCAGCAAGGTCGTGAGTCAGACCTACTTCGTCACAAGCGGCAGCCTCGCGCAGTACAAGAATATGACGGTGGTATCGCTCGTGACCGACCCCGACAACCTCTTCGACCCCGACAAGGGCATTTACGTCACGGGCAGCCGGTACCTGCAATGGAAGAAGAGCTCGTCCTACGACCCGAAGAAAAGCGTGTGGGACACCGATAACGTCTGCAACTTCTTCTCACACGGCAAGGACTGGGAGCGCGAGGCAACGATAACGATATTCAGCGGCGGCGAGAGCATTGCCGAGCAGAATATGGGCGTCCGCATCAAGGGAGCTTCCACCCGCAACACCTCGCAGAAGAGCTTCCATCTGTACGCGAGGAGCGACTACGGCGCCTCCAAGCTCGAAGCGGCTGTGATACCCGATAACCGTGACTGGCAGGGCAATCTCATAGAAAAATACGACTCCATCTCGCTCCGTGCGGTCGGCGAGGAAGGACGTCTCCGCGACGGCTTTGCTCAGAAGCTCGTCGCCGACAGAGAGGACCTCACCACACAGGATATGCAGATGTGCGCAGTCTTCCTCAACGGCGAATACTGGGGACTTTACGAGCTTATCGAGAAGCTCTCGGACTACTTCATCGAGACAAACTACGGCATCGACAAGAAAGACGTTGCTATGATAAAAAACGGTGAGCTTGAAGAGGGTCCGCAGGAGGAGCTCGACAGCTTCAACGGCTTCTGCTCGAAATATTCAAGCCTCGACCTCACCAATGCCGAAAACTACAAGGCTGTCTGCGACTTCATCGACATCGGCAGCTTCATCGACCACTACGCCGCGGGACTTTACCTCGGCACCTACGACTGGCCGAACCGCAACTGCGCAGTGTGGCGCAATACAGGCGAGGTAATCGCGGACAATCCCTACAGTGACGGCAAGTGGCGCTTCATCTCGTTCGATTACGACTACACGATGGGCAAGACTTATGCCGATTTCGGCGGAGTCGAGGGCTACGCCTACGACAGCTTCCGCCATATGGAAAGCATTGACAGGAGCGAGAAGCTCGCTCCCACGAACCTCTTCCTCAACCTGCTGAAAAACAAGGACTTCCGCGATAAATTCGCGAACGTCTACTGCGACTACGCCAACGAGGTGCTCACTCCCGAGAAGGCGAACGCTATGGCGGACACCTACAGCCGCGACTACACCGAGCCGCTCGCGCAGACGACGGTGCGCTGGTGGGGCTTCTTCGGCGGCTCGAAGGAAAGCAACCTCGCCTACAACCGCGAGCAGTACAAGACAAAGACTCTTCCGCAGATACAGGAGTTCTTCCGCCAGCGAAAGAGCTACACCATCGAGGATATGCGCAATTACCTCGGACTGTCGTCCTCGATGCAGACCATCACGCTGAAAACGGTCGGCAGCGGAAAGATACGCATAAACTCGATAACACCCGACACCTCCAGCGGCTGGAGCGGCGAATACTCGGCGGACTGCCCTGTTGTTCTGACGGCTGTCCCCGCCGACGGAGCCGAATTCACAGGCTGGAGCGGCGGTATCACGGGCACGGACAAGACGGTCACGGTGACGCTGAAGGAGGCTATGACCATTACCGCTAATTTCGGCGAGAAGCAGGTCGTGTACGGCGACGCAAACTGCGACGGCAAGGTCACTATCGCGGACGCAACGGCTATCCTGCAATCCATCGCCAACCGCGACAAGTATATGCTCAAGCCCGAAGGCGCGAAAAACGCCGATGTTGACGGCGTTGACGGCGTAACGAGCATGGACGCCCTCGTCCTGCAAAAGCTCGACGCGGGACTCTATAGGCTCGATGACCTCCCGTTAAAATCATAGATAGAACAAACGGCAGATACTTCATGTATCTGCCGTTTTTGTTTTATTCAGTTCGCAGCTTTTTATGCGCTGCCTTGTACTCGTACATCAGGCGGTCGGCTTCCTTGAGCTTTTCGTCGAGCGAGTCCTTCTCCGAGGCGGAGAAAACCACGCAGCCGATACTTGCCGAGACATCGAACGCTCTGCCCGCCTTGGACGAATTCTTATCGGCGAGAGTCTGCTCGAAGGCTCTGATACGCGCTCTGCCGTCCTCTTCTGTGAGAGCTCCCGCAGAGATGATGACGAACTCGTCTCCTCCGAGGCGCACCGCGATATCGTCCTTATCGGACACAGTCCTCATCGCCTCCGCGATGGATATCAGACCGAAATCGCCGTGCTCGTGACCGAAGTGGTCATTTATGTATTTCAGACCGTCCATATCTATCATCCATATCAGGATATTGTCGTCCGCACTGAGGCTCTCCTTTCGGCGATTGTACATCATCTCCAGACCGCGGCGGTTGAGCAGACCGGTCAGCGGGTCGCGGATGGAATAATCAATGAGCTTGCTCACGACTCTCACCAGATGCAGCGAGTTATTGACGTTTCTCAGCCACAGTGTCGAGACCTCGTCAGCCGTACGCTTTGCGTCCATAGCCGTTTGCAGTACCGCAAAGCCGATGGTGTCGTCGCTGAAATGCGAGGGCAGAAAGTAAAACGCCACGGGCCGGTCGCGCTCCTCATCAAGCGCGGGGAGCATACGCTCCGTCGGGAAGTCGTACTGCTCGGAATCGACGGAATAACGCGGTTCGTCTTCGCTCACGGGCTCATTCTGGGGTATGCACCGCAGTACACAGCGCATCGTGTCGGGGTAGCCCGTCAGACAATGATTAGAGGTGTCGCTCCAGTCCTGCCTCAGCACAAGATAAAAGCGGCGGTACGGCTGTAGCAGATATGCAACATCGGTTATGGTATCAAGTATCTTATCCTTGTCCTGAACTACGGACAGCGTCTCGAACATATAGCTCTCGTGGAGTCCCTGCATATCGTTGACCGTCAGACTTCCGTCGGCATTTTTCTTTCGCTCGTTCGGATTCAGACCCGCGCCGTAGAGGCGGCGGAGGTCGTCCGCATTCTGTATACAGCCGCAGCTCACGCCCGTGCGCACACCCGAATTCGTGAGCTGTTCAATATCAGCCGTAGGGACATCGGGCTCTATCTGCCCGTGGATCAGATTGACAGCATGAGCCGCCATGCTGTAGACATCGGGGGTATATGTCGTGATGCTGACCGTGTTGAATATAGCCTCCTTTGTTGCGTCGTAGCCCGTGACGCGCACCTGCTCGGGCACCTTTACTCCGCCGCTGATAAGGCGATTTGCGAGGGCTATAGCCATAAAATCATTCGCACACACGACGGCATCGGGCATTGCGACCTCGCCCGAGATGATACGGTCGGCGAACTCCTCGCCGCTGGTGTACCAGAAATTGCCGTAGAACACATTATCATGCGACGCGTCAAGGCCCTCAGCCTTCATCTGCTCGCAGAACGCCTCCGCGCGTCCCTCCGAGACGGAATAGTCCTTCGGACCCGTGAGGCAGTACAGTTTTTTGCAGTCATGCTCCCTTACGAGGTGCTTCACTATATTTCTGACAGCGTTCCTGTCGTCAACGTAGACTGTCGGGTAGCCGCCGAATTCAAGGTCGAGCGACACAACGGGCTTGCGGCACTTCTCGTGCATATCCGCCTCAAGCTTATCCAGTACGGTCTTCACCTGATCCTCGAACAGCGCGAGCGAAGCCACAAGGACGCCGTCCACCAGCTCGTAGTTTATCAGGTTGAATATATTGAGCTCGCCGTCAAGATATTTCTTGTCGGGATGACAGACCTTGACCATCGTGCTGAATACGAGCAGGTCGTAATCATACCGCGCGCACTGGTCGCGGACGCCTGTAATGACCGCCTGCGAGTAATCCGCACTCGGGTCAGAGATTATGAGCGCAAGTCTCTTGCGCGGAACGTTATTCTTCATTGATATCCCCTCCAATATCCGTCAGACAGCGTTCTTTATTCAGAATCGAAAAAATATTAATAATATTTTACCCTATCCGACATAAAAAGTCAAGGCATTAATTCTGAACAATGCGAAAAATCGCCATATACGAAAAAACAAGCGGCACCGAAGCACAGTGCCGCTCAGCATTATCATTATTTTGCGCCCTTGCGGAGAATTACCGCCGCCGCCGTCTTGAACATCAGCTTGAGGTCAAGACCTGCGCTGCGTGTCTTTATGTACTGGACATCGCCCTCGACCCACTTGTCGAATTCCATGTCACTGCGTCCCTCTGTCTGGCATATACATGAAAGACCGCCCTTTACAAGGAGCCTGTCCATCTGGTCGGGAGTATAGAGCACTACCTCACGCGGGAGAGGCGGTCTGGGACCGATAATGGACATATCGCCCTTCAGAACGTTGAAGAACTGAGGAAGCTCGTCAATCGAGGTCTTGCGGATAAACTTGCCGATGCGCGTGATTCTCGGGTCATCGTCAGCCTTGAATGCAAGACCGTCGGACTTATTCTCCTTCTGGACCTCGGCAAATCTTGCTTCCGCGTCGATACACATCGAACGGAGCTTATACATCTTAAAGGGCTTGCCGTCCTTTGTCAGGCGGACCTGCGAGAAGAACGGATTCCCCTTGTCGTCAAGGTAAATTATGAGCGCAACGACACCGATAGGCAGAGCAAGAACGCTCAGAGCGCCCGCAGAAGCCACGATATCGAAGGCACGCTTAACAAACTCAAAGCCTTTTCCGCCCTTGGGCTTGACCTGAGTATACTTGAGCGTATTGGATACGCCCATCTCTAAAAGAGTCAGGGCACGGTCGTCAAACTTGAGGATAGGGTACTCTGTTACACCCTTCGCGGGAATGGTAGCCTTGGGCTCCTCGCCCTTTTCAAGCTTATCGAGAACGTCCTGAGTTACGTCGTTTTCCGAGAGAAGGATTTCGTTTGCGCGTTTTATTTCAAACATGTCCTTTATCACTTCTCCTTCCGAATAATTGTTGATTACACGTACATCTGTTGCTTGCATCGTTCCACCCTCCGACACTTACAAAGTCTTAATCCGAATTGTTTATACCTATGATGTGCAAGAAGCATTTTCGCCGTGAACGCTCCCGCTCATACCAAAGCGGAGCCGCACACCGCCGGAGAACCGACGCAGGGCGAAAAACAGCACTTCTTTAATTCCCTCTCGTAATAATACCAATTATTCAATTTTAAGCCGTTTTTCAAATTATACGTACATAAAAGGTGTACGGTATCATTATACCCCTATATAATATAAAAATCAAGCGGAAAATTCAGGTAAATGGAAATCAACAGCATTTTTTGTCGCTTTTCACAAAAACATCACATTGCAGACAGTCAATATAGCGGACAAAACTATACTTACTGGAATGCAAAAAATAATATCTCACATCAATTATACATCGAGTATTACAGTCGTGTCTGTACAAGCCGTGATCCCGCTGCTCATTCAGTGATGAATCTGCTGTTGTACTCCTCGGGAGCAACAAAGGTCGGGACTATCCTGTGAAGCGCACTGACAGCGGCTTTGTCATCGTTCTGCTCGGCTGCCTCGCGGAGCCTGCCGAGGTCTGCGATGAAGCTCTCGGGGTCGATATCGCTCTGTCTGCCGATGAATATGAGCTTATTCTGCGTCTTCTCCAGCCCCTCCTCATTCATGAGGAGCTCCTCCTTTATCTTCTCACCCTTGCGGAGCCCCGTGAATACGATGGGCACGTCCTCATAGGGCACCTTGCCGTACATACGTATGAGGTTCTCTGCGAGCGTGACAATGCGCACGGGCTCGCCCATATCGAGGACGAATATCTCGCCCCCGTGAGCTATAGCCGCCGCCTCCATAACGAGGCTGACAGCCTCGGGGATGGTCATAAAGTAGCGTATGATATCGGGATGAGTTACCGTCACGGGCTTGCCCTGCTCTATCTGCTTCCTGAACTTGGGGATTACCGAGCCGTTCGAGCCGAGAACGTTTCCGAAGCGCGTCGTTACGAACTCGGTAGTGCAATTCTCCTGCTGAGCGAGGTACTGCACTATCATCTCGCAGCAGCGCTTGGAAGCGCCCATGACGTTCGTGGGATTCACAGCCTTGTCGGTGGAAATCATCACGAATTTCTCAGTCCCGTGCAGCATAGCTATATTTGCGGTGTTGAACGTACCTGCGACGTTGTTCTTTATCGCCTCCATCGGGCTCTCCTCCATGAGCGGAACGTGCTTGTGCGCCGCCGCATGGAAGACGATATCGGGCTTGAACTCGGTGAATATCTTGTCGATACGGTCGTAGTCGCGGACGGAGGCTATCCTCACCACAAGGTCGAGATCGTCTCCGTAGTCCATGATGAGCTCCTGCTGGATATCGTAGGCATAGTTCTCGCAGATGTCGATGATTATGATGCGCTTGGGAGCGTACTTGGCTATCTGGCGGACGAGCTCCGAGCCTATCGAGCCGCCTCCGCCCGTTACCATACAGGTCTTGCCGCTGATGAAGCTGCGCACCTCGTCATTGTTGAAGCTTACGGGGTCGCGTCCGAGCAGATCCTCGACCCTGATATCGCGGACAGTGCCGAGCAGGTTTTGTCCGCTGTCAGACACGAGGTCACCTATAAAAGGTATGACCTTCACGGGGAGATTGGTCTCCGAGCAGATATCAAGTATCCGCTTGCGGTCGTTTTCCATGAACGACGGTATGCAGAACACTATCTGCTCTATCTTCATTTCCTTTGCGAAGCGCTTTATCTCAGAGGTATCGCCCACAATCTGGACGCCCTCTATCATCTGTCCTATCCTGCTGCGGTCTGCGTCGATTATGCATACGGGGTCAAAGACAGCGGACTTTCTGTCCTCTCCGCCGACCTGCTCCTGCGCCGCACGTATCTCGCTTATCAGTACATGGCAGACCTGTCCGCCGCCGACCATCATGGTACGCTTGAATCTTGCTTCATTCCGTCCCGTATCAATGAGGTCGATGAATGTGTTTTTGAATACGAAGCGGAACGCGCACACTCCGATCACGGCTATCAGCGTATGGAGGGCAGAATACCCCAGTGTCAACCTGTTGAGTATCATGTAGTTGACAGCACACGAGCACACGGTCCCGAACAGAACGCCGAATACGCAGGACAGGTAGTCCTTTTTATTGAAATACCGCCAGAGCTTGTTATAGGCTCCGAAGAAGGCAAGTCCGAGCAGGCAGGCAATAACAGACACGAAGGTGCTCGCAAATACGAACCTGTGACCGATGCCAGCTTCCGCGACTGACAGGATACTGTTTGACAGAAGTGCCGAGACCGCAACAATAAACGCGTCGGCTATAGCCAGAAGTATCTTGCGGTATTTGAATTTCTGCAATACCGATTTCATTATTTTTTCCTCTGAAATACATTTTAATATAAATATACGGATATGAATATTATAGCCCATTCCGCCCGCATATGTCAAGTCCGCAAAATCTGCGTAAAGCAGGAATAATTTTGATAAAAATGAATAAAAACGCGTTGATTATTGACAAAATACTAAAAAAATTGTATAATAGTCTTATCAACTACGACATCGAACGGAGGCGACTCTATGGAACACAAAGACGAAATAATCAGCAAAATAGCTGAAGCGCTTCTTATTGACTATACCAGCGTTTACTACGTGAATGCTGTCACAGGCGAGTACCGCTGGTACTCCAAC
>CAMHBN010000017.1 GCA_946183385.1 uncultured Ruminococcus sp. | reverse complement strand
GCGGGCGGGACCTACCTCGGACCGTATACGAGCGGCTCGGTCACGAAGGAAGCCGTCAACGAGGCTAACCGCGTGTTTATGCTGCCGACGTGCAGGCGTAAATTCCCGCAGGATTTCGGCAGGGAGCGCCCCTGCCTCAACTACCATATCAAGCTCTGTATGGGCGTGTGCCGCGGCAAGATAGACAAGGACACCTACCGCGCCGCAGTTGACGAGGCGGTGGAGTTCATCAAGTCGGGGAGCGCCCAGTCCGTCGAGCGTATGGAGACTGAGATGAACGAAGCGGCAGAGGCTCTCGACTTCGAGAAGGCGGCGATGCTCCGTGACAGGATAGCTGCCGTCAGAAAAGCCGCCGAGAAGCAGAAGATAATCAACAGCGGCGTGGACTCCACAGACGTGATAGGCATTGCAGAGGCTCACGACGGCATATTCGTCTCGGTGCTGATGTACCGCGAGAACAGGCTATACGACAAGGCTGTATTCGAGTTTGACAAGCCCGGGGACGGCGAGGATATCCTCAGCCTCTTCCTTGCGCAGTTCTACCACGGGCGGAGCGATGTCCCGAAGACAGTCACCGTTGACCACATCCCCGAGGACGGCGCTCTCATAGAGGAAATGCTCACAAAGCAGGCGGGCAGGAACGTGAAGCTCCACCAGCCGCAGAGGGGAAGGCTCCCCGAGCTGATGAGGCTCGCCAAGAGCAATTCCGCGGAGTATGCCGCGCTGAGAAACGACCGCACGGGCAAGGAGGTCATCGCGCTGGAGCAGCTTGCGAAAAGTCTCGGGCTGGAGCGTCCGCCGCGCTATATCGAGGCGTATGATATCTCGAACCTGTCGTCGGAATCAATGGTCGCGGGAATGGTCGTCTTCGAGGACGGCAGACCGCTCAAAAAGGCGTACAAGCGCTTCAACATCAAGGAGCAGGAGTACCAGAACGACTACGGCAGTATGCGGGAGGTTCTGAAACGCCGCCTGACCCACCTTGTAAATCAGGACGGCGACGAGTATTTCAGCCGCAAGCCCGACCTCATTCTCCTTGACGGAGGCACGGGTCACGTGCACGCTGTAGAGCCGCTTCTGCGGGAGCTCGGGCTCGATATACCGCTGTTCGGAATGGTCAAGGACGACAAGCACCGCACCCGTGCCATAGCCGAGGGCGGGCGTGAGATACAGATAAACGAGCTGAGGGCGGTATTTGACCTCGTGACGCGCATACAGGACGAGGTGCACCGCTATTCCGTGAGCTTCATGCACCAAAAGCACAAGAAAAAGACCTACAGCTCGGAGCTTCTCACGGTCAAGGGCGTGGGCGAGAAGAAAGCCGCGAAGATAATGATACGCTACAAGACGAAGGCGAACCTGCTGAAAGCGACTCCCGAGGAGCTCGCCGCGACCGCGGGCATAAGCCTTGACACAGCCCGTGAGCTGTGGGATATTATTCAGACTATGTAATGTAGGGGACGCCGAGGGCGGCGTCCCCTACAGAAATACGTTCAATCAACGTTCTGTAGGGGCGCACACTGTGCGCCCCTACATTCAATTTCACTTTATCACTTTACTGTAGCCAACGTCCAACATCCAATATCCAATGCTTAGAACAGAAGAGCACCCCGAAGGGTGCTCTTCTTATTTGTTATTCGTATTGGTAACGTCCGCGGAAGCAGCCCGCCGCTTTTAGGAGAGTGAGCAAGCTTGCGAGCGTCCGCGCGAATCGCCCGCGGGGGCTCCCCGCTTACTTGGTTGTCTCAGGCAGTGCGTCTATCTCGTGTGCGTCGAGCTTCTGTATCGCGAGCGCGTCCTTGGCTGTGATACCGTCACCCGGGTCGCAGCAGTCAGCGTTAGCCGCTCCCTGAGGCTTGAGCGCGTACTTGTCCTTGAGGGCGATGGACTGGAGTATAGCCACCGCGTCCGCAACAGTTACCTTTTCGTCGAGGTTGGCGTCGCCGAGGAGGGTAACATCAGGGAGATTATTATATGAGCCCGTCTGTACGGTACCCGTGGTAGATACAGCCTGAGTAGCTGTGGTCTTTGTCGTCGTGGTCTTTGTTGTTGAAGCCTTAGTCGTTGTGACGTGGGGAGTTCCCGCGAGCTGTCCGTAAACGATACCGCAGCCTACTGTGGACATATACACCTTGCCGAACTCGTCCATATCGCCCACGAGGTAGTTGCCGTTGCCCGTACCGCCGTAGAGGTGGTCGGTATTGATGCACACCCATGTCTTGCCGCCGTCAGTCGAGCGGTAGATTCCCTCGGGGTCGTCCTTCTCGGGCTTGCCGAAGATGAACAGCGTGTTCAGACCGCCTGCCTTCTCGGGAGCGCCGTAGCCGATACACTTGGCGTAGGATACGTTTTCGAGGTGCTCGACCGTCTTGCCCTTGTCGGAGATGAGGAATACGCCCTGATTAGCTCCTGCGAAAGCGATAGTGCCATTGCCGAGGTAAGCGGGGTCGCCCGTACACTCGAACTTCCATGTCAGCTCCCAGTTATAGGGGCAGATACGTGTCTCTGTGAAGGTAGCGCCGTAGTCCTCGCTGACGAAGTAGGAGTAGTGCGACTCGTCGTAGGTAGGCTCCTTCTTGGATATATCAGACGACCAGTACTCGTTGTACTGAGCGCCTACCGCATATACCATCTTGGGGTCTTCGGGGTCAACGAGCGAGTAAACGCCCTTTGTAGCCTTTATGCCATCGCATACCTTCCATGTGGCGCCCCAGTCGTCGGAGTAGGAAGCGCCGCCCTTGGAGCTTGTATTTATAACTCTGTACTTGCCCTTGGAGAGCTCGGTTATCGAGAGCTTGCCGCCTCTGCACGCGGGAGTGAAAGCCTTCCACGTCTTGCCGCGGTCGAGCGTGTAGAACGCGCTGCCCGTGTTGTTGCCGTCGCCCTCTGCCGTTCTTGCCCAGACGTCGGTATTCTGCGGGCAGACCGTGATAGCGGAGGTCGAGCCCATATTGGGGTTATACTGCTGAGGGATGGAGTCAACGTTCTCATGGATGAAGCCGTCGTAGTCGCCGATAGCCGAGAGGTCGAGACCGTCAGCCGTGCTGAAGAAGTCGAGGCTTACGCACTCCTCGACGCCGTCGGGCTGGAAGTAGAACTGTATGCCTGTTTCGTCCCACGCATTGTCGCAGGCGAAGACGCCGTTGCCCGATGTGAGGAGGATACGGTCGCCCTCGGGGTCACGCGGGTCGATGAGGATACCGCTTCCCCAGTGGCAAGCCTTGCCGTATATCCAGTCATAGCCGTTCGTATCAAGCGGCAGGGACTTGAACTTCTTTACGCCCGTGCCTGTCGAGTAGTCTGTGGGACCCTCACCGGGAGTGATATTCTCCCAAGTCTTGCCGCCGTCAGCCGAGCGGTAGAAGTAGTCGCCCCACGCGATAGTGCCCTCATTTTCGGGAGTTGCGGGGTCGTCCTGCACCCACTCGTCGCCGCACCACTGAGCCGACCATACGCCGCAGGTACGTGCGAACATCTTGTCGGGGTCGTTCTTATCGACCTCTATCATACCGATAGCGTTGTCGGCAACGGAGAGCTTTTCCGCCTTGCCCGACGCGATATTGTACTTATACGCGCCGCCCTTGCCGCCCATGAAGGCAAGACCTGCAATATATGTGAAGAAGAGGTTGCCGTTGTGGTCGCTCGTTATGGAGA
Organism: uncultured Ruminococcus sp.; assembly: GCA_946183385.1. Lineage (GTDB taxonomy): Bacteria > Bacillota > Clostridia > Oscillospirales > Ruminococcaceae > Ruminococcus. The sequence continues at coordinate 10,898 of CAMHBN010000017.1, read as the reverse complement.
GCGGGTAATTGTCATTGGGGAGAGCCTTGATGGGCTCGAACTTGTCGTCCTTGACGCTTGCAACGTGTATATTTGCCTGTCCTGTTACAGAGGTGCCGACATATACCTTGCCGCCCTCGATGTATACACAGCCGATACCGTTCTGCTCGTTGTAGAGCTTAGCGGGCTCGGTGCCTCTTACCTTATGGTCAGTCCACGAGGGGTACTTGAGCTCGCCCGAGAACAGCCCGAGCTCGTCATAGCCCTCAACGGGCTTCCACGTCTTGCCGCCGTCGGTGGACTTGATGAGAGCGGATTTTCCGCCCGTGACATCGCCGCCCGCATAGATGGTGTCGGGGTTATCGGGGTCAACAGCTATGGGCTCGATGCACTCACGACCGTCGCCGTTTCCGTGCACCTGTATCTGGTCTGTGACGTCAACGCCCGTGAAGGTCTTGCCGCCGTCGGTGGTCTTGTAGATGACGGTCTTTGCGTCCGAGAAGTAAGCACAGCCGCAGAGGAAGTAAGCTGTCATATCGTCGGTCGGGTCGATAGCGATGCCCTTGCAGCTGAGGAGACCTCTGTCGTCCTCGCTGATGAAGCCGAAGAGCTGCACCCATCTGCTCTGGTCGTAGTCGTATCTGTAGGCACCGCCTACGTCGGTACGGAGGTACATCTCCTCCTTACCCGTAACAATGCCCGAAACGAAGCCCGCTCCGCCTATTCTGAGCGTGTCCCATTCCATTGTGTCGGAGATGTCCTTGGTGGCGGCGTAAGCCTTTTCCGTGCCGTCCGAGAGGCTCGTCTGAGCCGCGCAGGCAGCTGTGATGCCTAAAGCACAGACGCCTGCAAGAGTTTTTTTGAATAAATGCATAAAATTTCCCTCCATTTGGATTCTGACCCGTTTGCCTATACGAGTCGTAAAACTTATTAACTTAATGTTATAAGTCTCTCATGTTTTCCTGCAAGTATATATTATCATCATTCGCCCTGTTTGTCAATGGAATTTTTGGAGATTTTTACGAATAAATCGTAACGATTCTATGAACTTGAATACTATTTTATATATGCATAAGATTATAGTGCTCATGCCGTACCTGTCGGGCTGTTAAAAGAATGAAATATATCGGCAGGCTCTTGACTTTTCAGAACGGATGTTCTATAATAAGCTTACAAGGAAAAGAACAAATGTTCTTAAAGCTGCCGAACGCTCTCTCCCTCCCCCGTCGGGCAGAGCAGCGGGTCATAAAATCTCCCTGAGAGACAGGAGGCTATGATATATGGATAGTATGATAAACGGCTATGTGGAAAGCTGTGAGCTCGTGAAGGCTCGTATCGGCGAGCTGACGCTGCAAAGGAGCTCTCTGGAGCAGCGGGGCGATATCTGCATGATAAAGGAGCTCGACCTCGACAGAAGGATAAAGCTGCTGTATTGCGAGTACGGTCAGATGCAGGAGGTGCTCTTCGCTCTGAGAGGTTACGCAAGGAGGCGGGAGCAGAGTGCCAAGACGTGAAAGCTACAGCGATACATTTACAGGCGAAGCCGACAAGGAAATACGCGGTATACTCTGCAGCAGCGGCGGCGACGACCGTGCACGGCTGAGAAGAATACTGTTAAAAGTTATAAATAATGAGCTTACTCCGAGACAAAAGGAGATAATTGTGCTATACTATTTCAAGGATAAGGATACCACGGAGATAGCCGAGCTCCTCGGAGTGAGCCCGCAGGCTGTCAGCGGAGCGCGGGCAAGGGCAAGGCTCAGGCTCGTGAGGATACTCCGATACTATTTGTGAGGTAATGGAGAACTAAGATTATTGCGGTTAAGGCGTTCGCAATTGCTGATTATATCACAAACGCCCACAACCTGACGACCACATAAAATTTTATTTGATCGAGGTAAAAAATGGATACACCTATATACGATTTTCTGAAAAATAACGCCGCGTCGGACACCCTGCGCTGCTATATGCCCGGTCATAAGGGCAGGGAGATATTCCCCGGCGGGCTGAGTACCGCCCTCGACATCACCGAGATATGCGGCGCGGACAGCCTTTTCGAGGCAAGCGGCATAATACGTGAGAGCGAGCGCGGCATGGCGGAGCTGTACAACACCGCCGATACGTTCTACTCGGCGGGCGGCTCTACCCTGTGCATACAGGCTATGCTCGCCGCTATGGCTCGGGAGGGCAGGACGGTGGTCGCCGTCCGCAACGTGCACCGCGCGTTCCTGAATGCGGCGGCTCTGCTCGACCTCGACGTGGAATGGGTAATGCCCGACTACACCGACGGCATACTCTCGGGAACGGCAGCTCCCGCCGACATAGAGGCAAGGCTTGCGGCGATACCGAACGCCTGCGTGTACCTCACCTCCCCCGACTACACGGGCAGAATGGCTGATATACAGGGCATAGCGGCGGTCTGCCGCAGATACGGAGCTCCCCTCCTCGTGGACAACGCCCACGGAGCGCACCTGCACTTCCTGCCCGTCAGCCACCACCCGATAGCGCTCGGGGCGGATATCTGCTGCGATTCCGCGCATAAGATGCTCCCCGCACTGACGGGCGCGGCAATGCTGCACACTTCGTCGGAGAGGTACGCAGACGTGCTGAGGCAGTGCATGAGCCTGTTCGCGTCCACGAGCCCGTCCTACCTGATAATGGCGTCGCTCGACCTCTGCCGCCCGTATATAGCAGAGCGGATACGCGGCGACTTGAAGCTGAATATTGCGGAGGCTGACAAGCTCCGCCGCACGTTCTCTGACAGGCTGATATTCGCGGAGGGCGACCCGCTCCACATCACGGTGAAGGCGGCGGAGAGCGGCTATGACGGCAATGAGCTCGCGGAGCTCCTGCGCCGCGGAGGAGTTGAATGCGAGTACGCGGACAGCTCGCTCGTGATACTGCTGATGTCGCCGATGAACACGCCCGCGGACTACGAAAGGCTGACGGCGGCGCTCGGCAGAGCGCTCGCGGCGGCGAGGAGATACGAGCCTCGCAGGGACTTCATAGACCTCGCGCTCCCGAGATGTGCAATGAGCATACGCGGGGCGGCTTTCTCGCCGAGCGAGGAAATACCCGTCGAAGCGGCTGAGGGACGTATCTGCGCGGCTGTGAAGGTGCCGTGTCCGCCCGCAGTGCCGATAGCGGCAAGCGGCGAGGTCATAGACCGAGACTGCATTGACATTTTTAAGCGGTACGGCATTGAGACGGTGAATGTGGTAATATAATTCGTAATTCCGAATTTAAAAATCCGCTGTGCGGCTTGCATCTTGCTATTTCCGCTCCGATGTGATATACTGGTAAATGACTGAACTTGATAGGGTGAAGCTTATGAAAAAGATATACGGAAACAAACAGCTGCTCGCCACACTGGTGGGTATGCGCGAGAGCGGGCGCACCGCTCACTCGCTGATATTTTACGGTGAAAAGGGCAGCGGCAGAAAGCTCATGGCTGACCACTATGCGGCACAGCTGATGTGCGAGGCTCCCGTCGGCGGCGAGCCCTGCGGTAAGTGCGCGGCGTGCAGGAACGTGAGCACAATGTCGCACCCCGACGTGATATACGTCCCGACCGAGGGCAAGCTCGAGGGCTATACCGTCAAGATAGCGCGCTCTGTGATAAGGGACGCGGCTGTGATGCCGAACAACGCGACAGGGCGCAAGGTCTATATCTTCCGCGACTGCCGCAAAATGAGCGTCGTAACACAGAATATGCTCCTCAAGCTCATCGAGGAGCCCCCCGACCACGCCTACTTCATATTCACGGCGGAGTCGAAGTACGAGTTCCTGCCGACCATAATCTCGCGCTGTGTGTGCTTCGGAGTCTCTCCCTGCACCGAGGAGGAAGCCGAGCAGTCGCTCATTGAGAGCGGTCATTCAAGCAGTGAGGTCAGGGCGGCGGTGAAGTGCTTTCACGGGAATATCGGTATGTGCACCGACTACATCGTTGACCCCGAGCTCCGTAAACGCGTCGATTTGACAAAAAGGCTCGCCGATAGTATAATAGGTAAGGACGAGTACGGTCTGAATCTGGCACTGTTCTCACTGGGCAGCAGCAGAAACGATATCCGCGAGGTGCTTTCCATGACGGACAAGCTCGTGCGCGACTGTGCCGTCCTCAACCGCAGACCCGACGCCGATATGATAGGCTGCTACCGCGAGGGAGCAGAAAAGCTTGCGGGAATGGTCACGGCTTATCAGGCTGTGCATATCCACAGGAGTATCGAAAAGGCGTGGGGAGCTATGGAGGCAAATGTTAATCCGCCGCTCGTGCTTGCGGCTCTGAGCGCGGAGATGATAGAAATAGTCCGCTGAAACGGACGGGCAAGGAGCTTTTTATGAAAGAGATAGTGGGTATCCGCTTCAAGAGCGTCGGGAAGGTGTATTACTTCTCGCCCGGCGATATCAAGGCAAATGTGGGCGACCGCGCAATAGTCGAGACCGTGAGGGGCGTCGAGTGCGGAGAGGTAGTCATCGCCAACAGGCAGATAGACGACAACGCGATAAATTCGCCGCTGAAGCCGATAATCAGGCTCGCAGACGCGAACGACCTCAGAACCGTCGAGAAGAACAAGCAGCGCGAGAAGGACGCTTTCCGTATATGCGAGGAGAAGATAGCTCTCCGCAAGCTGAAAATGAGCCTCGTTGACGTAGAGTGCACCTTCGACAACAACAAGATGCTGTTCTATTTCACAGCCGAGAACCGCGTTGACTTCCGCGAGCTCGTAAAGGACCTCGCGGCGGTGTTCCGCACACGTATAGAGCTGCGCCAGATAGGCGTCCGCGACGAGGCGAAGATACTCGGCGGACTGGGCATCTGCGGCAGGGAATTCTGCTGCAAGGCGCACATGGGCGACTTCAACCCCGTGTCCATAAAAATGGCAAAGGAGCAGGGACTCTCGCTGAACCCGACGAAGATATCTGGCACCTGCGGCAGACTGATGTGCTGCCTCAAAAACGAGCAGGCTGCTTATGACTCGCTGCTGAAGATAACGCCGAAGGTAGGCGCTATCGTTGTTACTCCCGACGGAGACAAGGGCAGAGTCGAGGACGCCAACCTCATCACGGGCAAGCTCAGGATAAAGACCGAGAAGTCGGAAATGCCCGTAACTCTCGACAGGAGCGAGGTGAAGCTCCTCAAGGACGTTGAGGTCAAGCTCAGCAAGGAGGAGCTTAAGGCTCTGAAAAATCTCGAGGAATAAGCCATGCAGAAGCCGAACTACGGAAAAATGCTCGACGACAAGCTCGCGGAGCTGGAGAAAAATGGCGAAAAGCCGCGGCTTATGCTCCATGCGTGCTGTGCTCCGTGCAGCAGCCATACCCTGCTGTATCTGTACGGGCACTTCGAGATAACGGTATACTTCTGCAACCCGAATATCGCTCCCGAGGAGGAGTACCTCTACCGCAAGAGCGAGCTGAAACGGCTGATATCGGAGCTTGGGCTCGATGTCGCGGTGATAGACGAGGACTACGACCCCGCGCCGTTCTACGAGCTGGCAAAGGGACTCGAAGACCTGCCCGAGCGCGGCGAGCGCTGTCAGCGCTGTATAGCCTACCGCCTGCGCAGAACAGGCGAAAAGGCACGGGAGCTCGGTTGCGGCTACTTCACGACCACGCTGACGATAAGTCCGCATAAGGACTGCGCGTTCATCAATGAGTGCGGCGGCGCGATAGCGGAGGAGTGCGGCGTGGCGTATCTGTACTCCGACTTCAAGAAGCACGACGGCTACAAGCACTCGATAGAGCTGTCGCGGCAGTACGGGCTCTATCGGCAGAATTACTGCGGGTGCGTCTATTCGCGGCGGGGAGCCCCCGCGGGCGATTCGCGCTGACGCTCGTAAACTCGCTTACTCTGTACGAATCGCAAGTTTGCTTTCGCGGTCGATAATATTGTAGGGAACGCCGCCCTCGGCGTTCCGCAAATATGCGAATAAACCCGACGGGCGCACTGCAACATAGTTGCATATAGCATTGCCAGCCAAATCAAAGATTTGGGGCACTGCTTAAATGTGCGCCCCTACATTTAATTCCGAATTAAAAATTACGAATATGACCGACGTCCCACAAAGGAGGTAAATATGTCCAAGAGATTCAGCATCAACATCAAAGCAAGATATGCAGTATTAACCCTTTCCGCGGTGGCAGCGATGGCGCTGTGTGCGTGCGGCTCCGAGCCTCAGGAACAGGAGAGCATTATCAAACCCGACCCGCCCGTCACCTACGCGCCAATGACTACCGAGCCCGCATGGGCTACCACGGCTAAGCCCGTGACAACTGCCAGGGTCACCACGACCGTGACCACGACCACCAAGCCCAAGAAATTCGACATCAAGATAGACGACGTGCTCGCCCTCGACGTAAACGAGCTCTGCCCCGATTCGCGGAGGAGGTCGGGCGTGTGCGTGCTGACCGAGAAGTACGGCGATACGGACACCTATCTCACGACAAGGTATGAGTTTGCCATAGACGACGATTTGCAGGCGGGCTGGTACTTCGGCAAGAGCGTCAACGAGGACGGAGAGGTCGTGAAGGAGGAGTTCGACTTCGAGAAGAGCATCTACTTCATCGAGGGCGAGGGAAGCTATGCAGCATTCGACCGCGAGGCAAAGACGTGGTCGCCGCTGGACGAGCCGAGGAAATCCTGCGCCGCCTACGACCACTTCGCCGCCTACTGCTACAACGTAGTGCCCGTTCAGCTTTTGTACGATGTCTTTCAGGAGAGCGCCTGCAAGCGCAACATCACGGTTTTCGACGACTGCACGATAGTCGATGTGAAGGAGAGCGGCGAAAAAAAGATAATCTGCCTCACTCTTGAGACGAATAAGGACAACGCAAGCTTCTACAGGAAATACTACTGGGAGCTCGACGCCGAAACAGGTCTTTGCTATGTTTACAGGATCTACAATATAGACGACATTCTGACGATGGAATGGCTGTACGAGGATATAAAGTTCGGCGACGAGGCAACTCCTCCGCTCACTCAGCAGGAGGTCAAGAACTTCATACTTGACAATAACTACAAGACGGATATGCTGGGGAATCACCCCTACCCGATAATCCTCGACGAAGAGATAACCCTCATGCCCGACGTGTACAAGGAAGTGCTCGGCGAGGAGGAGTACAACAAGATAATGGAGAATATGAAGAATGCCCAAGGAACTGAAAACTAACGCGATGCGCTTCCTCGACAAGAGCAAAATAGCCTACACCGTGCAGACCTACGAGTGCGAGGAGTTCATCGACGGCATACATACCGCGGAGGCTCTCGGTCAGCCCGCCGAGCAGACCTTCAAGACCCTTGTTGCGCATGGCAAGTCGGGGAGCTATTACTGCTTCCTGCTGCCCGTAGCCGAGGAGCTCGACCTCAAAAAAGCCGCCAAGAGCGTGGGTGAGAAGTCGGTGGAGCTGCTGCACGTCAAGGATATAACAGCAGTGACCGGCTACGTCCGCGGAGGCTGTACTCCCATCGGCATGAAGAAGCAGTTCATGACCGTGGTGCATAATACCGCCGAGACTATGGAGCTCTTCTACATCAGCGGCGGACGGATCGGCACACAGATACGTCTCTCGCCCACAGAGCTCGTCAGAGCGATACGCGGCAAATTCGAGGACATCATAATGGCATAAAAAGCCTCTCCGCTACTGTGATGCCTATATAGCAGCAATATGTGAACCTACTGGGAGAACCCTTTTTCAAAAGGGTTTCCCTCAATAAGTCCTCGTATTACTTCTGTATAAGTATCGCAGTTGCGGAGAGGCTCTTTTTGTCACTTTATGCCCGCCTCGCTGCGGAAACGGACGTTATACTCGTTATAAGCCTTTACGATGAGCTCCGCGCACAGCTCGTCCCCGAGCTCGGCGCTGTTGAGGCAGAGGGAATACTGGTCCTTGTCCTGCCAGTTTCTGCCCGTATTTACGTTGAAGAACGTCTCGCGGCGCTTATCTATCTTTTTCAGCGTATTCTCCGCCTTGTTCTGAGCGACGCCGTAGCTGTTCACCGCGCGGTTTATCCTCGCCTCGTGCGGAGCGTAAATATAAACGCTGAAACAGCCCTTATCCTCGAGGATGTAGCTTCCGCAGCGTCCGACGAGCACAAAGCCGTTCTCGCGCTCGGCTATCTCGCTGATGATACGGCTCTCCATAAGGAAGACCTTGTCCGAGAGCGGCAGATTCTCCTCCATAGTGCGTCCGGGGTTAGCCGAGAGCAGGAGAGAATACAGGAAGCTGGTAGGCACGCTCTCCTCCGCAGATTCGAGGTATTCTGCGGAAATGCCGCATTTCTGGGCAGTCATTTCGAGTATTTGTCTGTTGTAGTAGTTGACGCCGAGCTTTTCCGCAGCGAGCTTGCCGATGGTACTTCCGCCGCTGCCGTACTGGCGTTCGATAGTGATGATCGTTTTCTTCATTAAAATGACCTCCGTTCTGTCCATATTCAGTATAACATAGTATAATTATACCACAAAAATCAGATTTTTCAACAATGAATAGTAAATTAACAGCCTTTTTAAATATTTTTCTACCTTTTATACAACGATATGTTGAAACTGTTGTGCATATACTACAGTTGCCTGTCGCGGTCTCCGCAGGCACCGACGTTTTTCGGGGAAATATTATATATATCACTATGTCAGAAAAATATCATTCGCCGCTATTGACAGTTTGACAGAAAATGTATATAATAGTAAATGAGGGTAAATCGGTTTTTTACGGTTTCCCTGCGCGGCTTTATCCGCCGCACTGAAATGATAATCTTTTAGGAGGTATATATCAATGTCACTGACAAAGAACCCCAATGTATTAAAATGGGTAGACGAGATGGTCGCTCTCTGCAAGCCCGACAAGGTAGTATGGATCGACGGCTCCAAGGAGCAGATCGACTCCCTCATCGAAGAGGTAACTTCTCTCCCCGATGACAGCTGGGACAAAATGTACAAGCTCAACCCCGAGAAGTACCCCAACTGCCTCTACCACAGAACACGCGCTAACGACGTTGCCCGTGTTGAGGACAGAACTTTCATCTGCTCGAAGGAGAAGAAGGGCGCAGGTCCTACAAACAACTGGATGGCTCCCGACGAGATGAAGGCTATGCTCACACCTATGTACGACGGCGTTATGAAGGGCAGAACAATGTACGTTATCCCCTACTCCATGGGACCCATCGGCTCTCCTCTCGCTAAAGTAGGCGTTGAGGTCACCGACTCCATCTACGTTGTTCTCAATATGAACATCATGACACGTATGGGCGCTCAGGCTTTCAAGAACCTCGGCGATACCTCCGACGATTTTGTAAGAGGTCTCCACTCAAAGGCTGACGTTGATCCCGAAAAGAGATACATCGTTCAGTTCCCTGAGGAGAATACTATCTGGTCCATCAACTCCGCTTACGGCGGAAACGTTCTCCTCGGCAAGAAGTGCTTTGCTCTCCGTATCGCTTCCTTCCAGGGCAAGAACGAGGCTTGGATGGCTGAGCACATGCTCATCCTCGGCGTTAAGAAGCCCAACGGCGAGATCAAGTACATCACTGCTGCTTTCCCGTCGGCTTGCGGCAAGACAAACCTCGCTATGCTCATTCCGCCCGAGGGATACAAGAAGGACGGCTATGAGGTATTCACTGTCGGTGACGATATCGCCTGGATGAAGCCCGGCAAGGACGGCAGACTCTACGCCATCAACCCCGAGAACGGCTTCTTCGGCGTTGCTCCCGGAACTAATGCCAAGTCCAACTACAACGCTCTTGCCTGCACTAAGGAAGGCGCTATCTTCACAAACGTTGCTCTCGACAACTCCGACAACACCGTTTGGTGGGAGAAGCTCAACGAGAATCCGCCCAAGGATGCAACAGAGTGGACAGGTATCAAGTGCGACGGTGAGGCTTGGGTAGCCGAGGGCAAGAAGCTCGCTCACCCCAACTCGAGATTCACAGCTCCCGCTAAGAACTGCCCCTGCATCTCGCCTGAGTTCAACAACCCCGAGGGCGTGCCCGTATCCGCTATCATCTTCGGCGGACGCCGCGCTACAACTGCTCCCCTCGTATATCAGTCGTTCGACTGGACTCACGGTACATACATCGGCTCTGCTGTTTCCTCCGAGACTACAGCAGCTGCTACAGGTGCAGTAGGCGTGCTCCGTCACGATCCTATGGCTATGAAGCCCTTCATCGGCTACAATGTTGGCGACTACTGGGCTCACTGGCTCGAAATGGGCGCAAGACTCGGCAGCAAGGCTCCCAAGATATTCAACGTAAACTGGTTCAGGACCGACGACGAGGGCAACTTCCTCTGGCCCGGCTACGGCGAGAATATGCGTGTTCTCGACTGGATCATCAAGCGCGTTGACGGCGAGGTCGACGCTGTTGAGACTCCTATCGGCTACCTCCCCAAGCCCGAGGATATCAACCTCAAGGGTATCGAGGACGAGGTTACTCCTACAGCTCTTCAGGCTCTCCTCACAGTTGACAAGGACGAGTGGAAGAAGGAGATCGCCGAGATGAGAAGATACTACGACGAGGACATCAAGGCTAAGGGCGGCAATATCCCGCAGGCTCTCTACGATGAGCTCGACGTTATCGAGGCAAATCTTAATAAGTAAGTAAATGAAAAAGGCTATCGGGTGACCGATAGCCTTTTTGTTGGGACAACGCAAAAAGCGGTGCTTCATAACGAAGCACCGCCGTTTTTTATTCGGACGAACCGCCCTTCCTCTTTTCCAATACTATCGGGATCACTTTCTTGGCCATGAGGACAGGCGCTATCACCGTTCCCACCACGGGTATCAGTGCGGAAGCCGCTATCACGGCTATTTCCTTCTTTGTGGTGGACGCATCCTTATTAGCTCTTTGACGTCTGCTCATTTTCATCCACTCCTATCTGCTTGTATCTGACCGGCGGGTCGAGGTAGACTCTGAGGTTGTTGTCCATGTG